>DPWB01000081.1 GCA_003527885.1 Candidatus Competibacteraceae bacterium | reverse complement strand
TCGTAATTTCTTGTAGTTTTTTTTCAAGCAGAAGACGGCATACGAGATCTAGTACGGTCTCGTGGGCTCGGAGATGTGTATAAGAGACAGTCCCACAGCTTGCCCTTGACGATGTAATTGCCGATGTCGTGCACCCGCGCATCGCCCAGTTGCGAATCGCGCAGCCGCGACACGGCGTCGTACTCGTACAAGCCTTGCTGGGCCTTGGTGGTGGATTTGATGTGCCATTGCAAGAAGGGCCGTTTCAGGGCGAGCGCGACTTCCTCGGCCAGTTGGGTCTTGCCGGTCCCCGGCTCGCCCTTCACCAGCAGCGGTCGGCCCAAGGTGACGGCGGCATTCACCGCCATCATCAGATCGTCGGTCGCAACGTAACGGTCGGTCCCACGAAAACGCGATTCGGACATGAGGAACACTCCTCCAAGGCACGGGTGGCGACGGCTGTCGCAAGGCGCATTGTTGGGCAGGCCGCCCGCACTACGCAAGCGCGGCGGTGCGGCGCGCCCATCCGCCCGAGCGGGTTTCGATATGAAAAAAAGCTATTTCTAACTGCTAATTTATTCTGCTGTTCGTACAAAATTATTTGTTACTGTTACGGCCTGACCCGTTTTACATCCGCGACTTCCCACCATCGCGAGCGCGAGGAAAATCCATGAAAGCGAACAACATCCTTGAAACCATCGGCAACACCCCCCACGTCCGCATCAACCGGCTGTTCGCGGACCGCAAGGTCGAAATCTGGATGAAGCAGGAGCGCGTCAATCCCGGCGGCAGCATCAAAGACCGCATCGGGCTGGCCATGGTTGAGGACGCCGAACGGCGCGGTATCCTGAAACCCGATACCGTCATCATCGAACCGACCTCCGGCAACACCGGGATCGCGCTGGCGCTGGTGGCGGCCGCCAAGGGCTATCGCCTGATCCTGACCATGCCCGAATCGATGTCGGTGGAACGGCGGCGCTATCTGGCGGCGCTGGGCGCGGAACTGGTGCTGACCCCCAAGGAAAAAGGGATGCCGGGAGCGATCGAAAAAGCCCAGGAACTGGTGAAAGAAACCCCGAACGCCTGGATGCCCCAGCAGTTCGAAAACGCGGCCAACGTCACGGTCCACCGCCGCACCACGGCGCAAGAGATTCTGAACGATTTTCCCGAAGGACTGGATTACCTGATCACCGGCGTCGGCACCGGGGGTCACATCACCGGTTGCGCCGAAGTGTTGAAGGAAAAATTCCCCGCGCTCAAGGTATTCGCCGTCGAACCCACTGCTTCGCCGGTGTTGAGCGGCGGCCAGCGCGGCCCGCACCCCATTCAGGGCATCGGCGCCGGCTTCGTGCCGATGGTGCTGAACACCGATATCCTGGATGGGGTGATCCAAGTCACCCAGGAAGACGCCTTCAAATACGCCGTGCGCTGCGTCAAGGAAGAGGGCATTTTTATCGGGATTTCTTCTGGCGCGTCGCTCGCGGCCATCGCCCAGAAATTGCCAGGAATTCCCGACGGCAGCCGGATTCTGACCTTCTGTTACGATACCGGGGAACGCTATCTGTCGGTGGGCGGTTTGTTCGACTGACGGTCGCCGCGCTCAATCCCACAGGCGCGCAACGCCCGAGGTTGAATTCGGCGGGACGCATTGGTCGCACCTTGACGAAAGGGAGCCGATTCATGTCGCGCACCGAAACCGTTTTGCCCGCCGAATGGGTGCCTCAAGACGCCATCCTGCTGACTTGGCCGCACGCTGACAGCGACTGGCGGCATCGTCTGAGCCAAGCGGACCGGACCTTCACGGTCTTGGCCGCCGCCATTTTAGCCGTGACCAAACCGCCGTTATCGGCTGTCGCGATAACGGCCATCGCCAGCACGTCCAAGACTTGCTGCATGTCGCCAGCGCCGACAGCTCTCGCTGTCGCTTGCATGTGGTAGCGTCCAACGACATTTGGGCGCGCGACCACGGCCCGATCACGGTTTATCGGAACGGTCAACCGGTATTGCTGGATTTCCGCTTCAACGGCTGGGGCGGCAAATTCCCTCATGAACTCGACGACCGAATCACCGTTCGGCTGCACGCGCTGGGAGCGTTTGCCGCGACCCCGCTGGAACCTGTCGATTTGATTTTGGAAGGCGGCAGCATCGAAACCGATGGCGCCGGCACGCTGCTGACCACCCGATGCCTGCTGAACCCCAACCGCAACGGGCTGGATCGCGCGGCGCTGGAGCGGCGGCTCGGTGAAACGCTGGGTATTAGCCGGTTTTTGTGGCTGGAGCACGGCCATCTGCTCGGCGATGACACCGACAGCCACACCGATACGCTGGCGCGGTTTTGCGATGCCCGCACCATCGCTTACCAGGGCTGCGCCGATACCGCCGATCCCCACTACGGGCCGCTACAGGCTATGGCGGAGGAATTGCGGAGCTTTCGCACCGCCAGCGGCGAACCCTACCGCTTGATCGAACTGCCGCTACCCGCCCCCCGGCGCGACGAGCGGGGCAACCGTCTGCCCGCCGGTTACGCCAATTTCCTGATCTTGAACGGCGCGGTGCTGGTGCCGACCTACGGCGATCCGCTGGATGCGGTGGCGTTGGAGCGCTTGAGCGGTTGTTTCCCGAACCATGACATCAAGGGCGTGCCATGCGCCACGCTGACCCACCAGGGCGGCAGCCTGCACGCGCGACCATGCAGTTTGCCAGCCGGGGTGATGCCGGCCGCCGCTAATCCGGCATAAACCGTTGCAACACATCGTTCAAGAACCGCAGGCCCAGCGCGGTCGGCCGCAAGCGCTGCGGATCGGCGTCCAACAAATCGCTCGCCCGCGCCTGACCCAATGCCGGCTCCAGCGCATCCAACGACAAGCCAGTGCGCTCGCCGAACGATTCGGCCGTCACACCCTCAACCAACCTTAAAGCGTTCATCAGAAATTCCACTGGCAGATCAATCGCTCGAATCGGCTCATCGCCGCCGATAGCGGCTGCCGTACCGGCTTGCCCCAGATAATCGCGCGGGTGCTTGAGTTTCCAAAGCCGGCGGATTTGGCCGGTGGCGGGATCGCTCAGCTTGCCGTGCGCGCCGGCCCCGATGCCGAGATAATCACCGAATTCCCAGTAATTCAGATTGTGCTGGCAACGCCGCCCCTCGCGGGCGTACGCCGAGACCTCGTAACGCTGATAACCGCATCGAGCCAGCTCCGCTTGCGCGCATTGCTGGATGGCGTCGCTGGTCTCATCGTCCGGCAACGGCGGTGGCGCACGGTGAAACGCGGTGTTCGGTTCGATGGTCAGTTGGTAATACGACAGATGCGCCGGTTCCAGCGCCACGGCGTTGGCCACATCGGCCAGCGCTTGCTCGACGGTCTGGTCCGGCAGGCCAAACATCAAATCCAGATTGAAATTAGTCAACCCGGCCGCGTGAGCGGCTTCGGCGGCGGCGAACGCGTCGCGACGGTCGTGAATGCGCCCTAGCCGCCGCAACTGGTCGTCGTTGAAACTTTGCACCCCAACCGACAGCCGGTTGATGCCGGTGGCCCGAAATTCCGCGAACCGGCCCCGCTCCACCGTGCCCGGATTCGCTTCCAGGGTGACTTCCAAATCCGGGCGCAGCGGCAGCCGGGCGCGCAAGCCCGATAGCAACCGATCCAGCGCTTCGGCCGAGAACAGGCTCGGCGTGCCGCCGCCGATAAAGAGGCTGGCGATGCGTCGTCCCCACACCCGCGGCAAATCCTGCTCCAAATCGGCGAGTAATGCATCCACGTAAGCGCGCTCCGGCACCGGCCCGCGCGTTTCATGGGAATTGAAATCGCAGTAAGGGCATTTGCGGACACACCAGGGAATGTGGATATAGAGCGTCAATGGCAACGCGACGACGTTTATATCGTTATGCTTCATAAGCCTTTTAAATTGAACGCACAAACCGGGATAATTGTTATCGAAGCGGCTCTGCGCTCTAATAGGTCAATGGGCGTAAGTCAGGAATCATTAACAGAAAACATGTAAACCGCCAAGAGCATCTACGCCTAAAAGCCGTGCCTATGTCCTAGTCAGCGCCTTATCGGCGAACCAATAGGCTCACCCCATAGAACTCAAGCATCATCCATTAGCTCCCTTTGACCTGTCTGGAAATAATCGTAAGGAATACAACATGCACCCAAATCAAGCACCGATCAAGACTTCCAAAGGTTTAGAAGAAATCGCAAAGCGGACGCATCACTTGCCGGCCACATCCCGCCATGTCTTGATCATGGTCAACGGTCAAGCGACCGTCTCAGAACTCGCCAAAAAGCTGGTAAAGCTCGGCGAAATCGAGAGCGTCTTGGCGCAATTGGAGATAGACGGTTTTATTGCACCCAACCCCGCCTTCACCCTACTCGAAACATCCCGTCAGCCTACTCTCAACCCCCTCCAGTCGCCCGCTGCCGGCGCGCGACCGCTGGATTTTCAACCGCCGCACGATGCGGAATTCAACTTGCAAAAAGCCAAGGAATTTATCCGCTTCATCCTGTTGGGAACCATGGGACCCACCGCCGAGCGTCGCATCAATCGCATCGAGGCCACCACCACCCCCGAGGAATTGCGCGTCGAACTCGACGCCATTCACGATATGCTACCCAAGGTGTTGTCCAAACAGGAGGCTCAACGCGCATGGCGACAGCTGGAACCGCTCATGGTCTCGATCGGCACGCCACCGCTTTAACCCGCACCCGTAGCGGCCAAATGCTGGCGCAACAGCGCTAGCGCCCGCCCGCGATGGCTGAGCCGGTTCTTGACGGCGGGTTCCAGTTCGGCGGCGCTCAACTGTTCGCCGGGGACGAAAAAGATCGGATCGTAACCGAAACCGCCCGCGCCGCGCGGTTCGGCCAGCACCTCCCCTTCCCAGCTCGCCTGGCAGATCAGCGGCGTCGGATCGGCGGGATGGCGCAACAGCGCGAGCGCGCAAACGAAGCGGGCGATGCGCTGTCCCGCCGGCACCCCGGCCATCTCGGCCAGTAATTTTTCGATGTTGGCGCGATCGCCGGCGCCGGAACCGGCGTAACGGGCCGAGTAGATGCCCGGCGCGCCGTCGAGCGCGTCCACCACCAAGCCGGAATCGTCGGCCAGCGCCGACAAGCCGGCGTGTCTTGCGGCGTTGCGGGCCTTGATCAACGCATTCTCGACAAAGGTGAGGCCGGTTTCTTCCACCTCGGGCACGCTATAGTCCGACTGCGGGATGATCTCCAGATCGAAACCGGCAAGAACGGCCTCGAACTCCCGAACCTTACCGGGATTGCCGGTCGCCAGAACGATTTTGCGCATTGAAAAACCGCTCCCGCGCGCTCAGCCCGACAGCCCCAACACGTCCCGCTGCTCGCCCAAAAGCTGGCCGATGCCGGTTCGCGCCAGCTCCAGCATCGCCTGCAACTCCTCCATCCGAAAGGCGTGGCCTTCGGCGGTGCCTTGCACTTCGATGAACGCGCCGGCATCGTTCATCACCACGTTCATATCGGTCTCCGCCTCCGAGTCTTCGGCGTAATCCAGATCCAGCACCGGCACACCCCGATAGATGCCGACCGACACCGACGCCACCTGACCGTGCAGCGGGTTCTTCTTGACCAACTTCTTGCCGAGCAGATAGCGCACCGCGTCGGCCAGCGCCACGAAACCGCCGGTGATGGCGGCGGTGCGGGTGCCGCCATCGGCCTGAATCACGTCGCAATCGAGCGTGATGGTGCGCTCGCCCAGCGCCTCCAAATCCAGCACCGCCCGCAGCGCCCGGCCGATCAGGCGTTGGATTTCCATGGTCCGCCCGTCCTGGCGGCCCCGGCTGGCCTCGCGCTGGGTGCGGGTGTGCGTGGAGCGCGGCAACATGCCGTATTCGGCCGTCACCCAACCCCGACCCTTTCCTTTCAGGAACGGCGGCACCCGTTCCTCGACGCTGGCGGTGCAAATGACCCGCGTATCGCCAAACTCCACCAGCACCGCGCCCTCGGCGTGCTTGGTGAATTGGCGGGTAATGCGGATCGGGCGCAGTTCGGCGGCGGCGCGGGAGCTGGGACGCATGGTGGGATTTCCGAGGTCGATAAGATTGATGGGGGCGAACTATAGCAGAACCCGTCCACCCGGCAGGATACAATGCGTGGGGCGCGGCCGGCCGCGACGGAAAAAACCGGCGCGGACGCGCCACGATAGCCAATAGCGCCTAAGCTTACGAAATCACCACTGTTGAGGTTACGCCATGTTACGCAGCATGACCGCTTTCGCGCGCCAGGAACAAGCCAGCACCTGGGGTACGATGATCTGGGAACTGCGCTCGGTGAATCACCGCTACCTGGAAACCGCCGTGCGCCTGCCCGAAGCGCTGCGCGGGCTGGAATCGCTGGTGCGCGA
>DPWB01000088.1 GCA_003527885.1 Candidatus Competibacteraceae bacterium | reverse complement strand
GCGCTCGCTGCCGCGCCGGCGGCTTGGCCGGCTTTACTTACCGCTTCGCTGGCTTTCTGGGAGGCTTCGCTGGCTTTCACGTCCGCCTTGGCGGCGGCTGCGTCCGCCTTGGCGGCGGTTTGTTGTCTGTCTTCACAGGCTCCCAGGGCGAGTGTCAGGGCCAACAGGGAGGGGACCAGCAACAAACGGGAATTCATCATCGATATGCTCCTATAAGAATTGGATTTGTAAACGATTTCAACACATTTCCGCAAACTTGGACTTTGAGTGAGCCTTGAGTTTTGCCTTCGTTAAAAATCATTTCGGTAACAGCTCAACAGGGTCTGGCGCGGTGCCTACATCATCAGGATAAAGCCGCTCAGGCTGTTGATGCGTGCTGGTCGGCTTCTATCGAAAGCCGAAATTTTACAGATTTTTCAGGCATCACGAGCGATCACGCGCGGCTCGACATCAACGATTGGTATGTTATTAGTTGCGGGGCATCCGTGCAACGGACTTTGACATGCGCCTGACAGGCTCCGCTCAAGAGGCTTAAATGACTGTCGATACTGAAAAAAGCGAACCGGATCACCCATCGGCTGACGCTTTTGAAAAACATACGCCCATGATGCGGCAATACCTGCGCATCAAGGCCCAGCACCCCGATCTGCTGCTGTTTTATCGGATGGGAGATTTTTACGAGCTGTTTTACGACGACGCCCGGCGGGCCGCCGAGCTGCTCAACATCACGCTGACCGCGCGCGGCCAGTCCGCCGGCGAAGCGATCCCGATGGCGGGCGTACCGTTTCACGCGGTCGAAAACTACCTCGCCAAGCTGGTCAAACTTGGTCTGTCGGTAGCGATTTGCGAGCAACTGGGTGATGCCGCCACCAGTAAAGGGCCGGTGGAGCGGCAGGTGGTGCGCATTGTCACGCCCGGCACCTTGACCGATGAGGCGTTGTTGGACGAGCGCCGCGACAGCCTGCTGGCGGCGTTGCACGAGAGCGAGGGAACTTACGGTCTCGCCAGTCTGGTGTTGAGCGGGGGCCGGTTCACCATCATGCAACTGCGCGGAGAGGCGGCGTTGTGCAACGAACTGGAGCGGCTTCAGCCGGCGGAATTGCTGATCGCTGAAGATTGCGACCCGCCTGAGTCCTGGCGGAGCCATCCCGGCCTGCGCCGGCAAGCGCCCTGGCATTTCGATCCAGACAGCGCCCGTCGCACCCTGTGTGCGCAGTTTGGCGTGCGCGATCTGGAAGGCTTCGGTTGCGCCGACCAGCCGGTGGCCATCGCCGCCGCCGGTTGTCTCTTGCAATACGTCAAAGACACCCAGCGCAGCGCCTTGCCGCATCTGACCGGCTTGCGGGTGGAGCGGCACGAGGACAGCGTGATCGTGGACGCCGCCAGCCGCCGTAACCTGGAGCTGGAGCAGAGCCTGAGCGGACGGCACGAGCATACGCTGATCGGGGTCCTGGACCGTTGCGTGACGCCGATGGGCGGGCGGCTGTTGCGCCGGTGGCTGCATCGACCCTTGCGCGACCCGCGCACCCTCGGCCAACGGCGGGAGAGCGTGCGGCAACTGTTGGACAACGGCGGCTACGATTACCTGCGCGGTCTGCTGCGCGGGACGGGTGATGCGGAGCGGATTCTGGCGCGGGTGGCGTTGAAATCGGCCCGGCCACGCGACCTGATCGCCCTGGCCGATACCTTGAACCGCTTGCCCGGCATCCAACAGTTTCTCGGCCTGCTGGAGGCCGGTCCGTTGACGGAAATCGCTCGACGCGCCGGCACGCATCCAGAGGTGTGCGCGCTGTTGGGTCGGGCCATCGTCGCCAACCCGCCGCAAGTGCTGCGGGATGGCGGGGTGATCGCGCCGGGCTATGACGCCGAACTCGACGGGCTGCGCAATTTCAGCGACAAGGCCGATCGGTATTTGGTGGAGCTGGAAGCGCGCGAGCGACAGCGCACCGGCATCAGTAATCTCAAGGTCGGGTTCAACCGGGTCCACGGTTACTATATCGAAGTGACCCGCGCCCAGTCGCAGGCAGTTCCCGCCGATTACCTCCGCCGCCAGACCCTCAAGGGCGCGGAACGTTACATCATCCCGGAATTGCAGGCCTTCGAACACAAGGCGCTGCACGCGCAGGAACAAGCGCTGGCGCGGGAAAAGCTGCTGTACGACGCGTTGCTGGAGCAGTTGGTCGCGCGCTTGCCCGCTCTCCAAGCCAGCGCCGCCGCCCTGGCGGAATTGGACGTGTTGGCCGATCTCGCGGAGCGCGCGGCCGAACTGCGCTGGAATCCGCCGGAACTGGTCGCCGAACCGGGCATCGAGATCACCGCCGGCCGGCATCCGGTCGTGGAGCAGGTGTTGGAGGAGCCGTTCGTTCCGAACGATTTGCGGCTCGAACCCGCGCGGCGGCGGATGCTGGTCGTCACCGGTCCCAACCTGGGCGGTAAATCCACCTTCATGCGCCAGACCGCGCTGATCGTCTTGCTGGCGCATATCGGCAGTTTCGTCCCGGCCGAACGGGCGGTGATTGGCCCCATCGACCGCATTTTCACCCGCATCGGCGCTTCGGACGATCTGGCCTCGGGCCGCTCGACTTTCATGGTGGAAATGAGCGAAGCCGCCAACATCCTCCACAACGCGACCCCGCACAGCCTGGTGTTGATCGACGAGATCGGACGCGGCACCAGCACTTTCGACGGTCTGGCGCTGGCGTGGGCTTGCGCGGCGCATCTGGCGGCCACGGTGCGCGCCTTCACGCTGTTCGCCACCCATTACTTCGAACTGACCCGCTTGCCGGACGAGCAGCCCGGCATCGCCAACGTCCATCTGGATGCGGTCGAACACGGCGAGACCATCGTGTTCCGGCATCGCGTGCAGGACGGTCCGGCCAGCCGCAGCTACGGCCTGCAAGTCGCGGCCTTGGCCGGAGTGCCGCCGGCGGTGATCCGGCAAGCCCGCCAGCGCTTGCGGTTGCTGGAGCGGCAGATGCTGCGGCGGGAATTGCCGGGACGCCCGGCCGCCTCGCCGCAACTGGCGTTGTTTGCGGACTCCGCGGCTCCGGTGGTTGCCGCCTTGGCGGAACTCGATCCCGGTGCGCTCGCGCCGGAACAGGCGCTCGCCGCACTCAAGCGGCTCAAAACGCTGGGCGATTCCTAATCTAGACTTACACGCAAGACAGGGTGTTACGACGGCGGCTTTGGGAGTGGAATGCATGAACGAGCGGGACGCATCAATCGATGCCGCGACTATCTTGGAGCGGTTGGTCTCCGACAGCCGGCGCGGCGGGCGGCTGGTGCTGGTGTTCGACTATGACGGGACGTTGGTCCCGTTTGCGGCGTATCCCGATCTGGCGCGGCTCGATCCCGCCGTGCGAAACATTCTGGCGCGGCTGGCCGCGCTGCCGCGCGTCAC
>DPWB01000159.1 GCA_003527885.1 Candidatus Competibacteraceae bacterium | reverse complement strand
TTATCGATCACGCCCAACCGCGAACATTTTCTGGCGGGATCGGCCAGATCGAAATGCGAGTAACTGATACCCGGATTGATGCGTAACCCCAATCGCATATCACTGACCAGCGGATAATAAAGCTTCAATTGTGACAACGAATTGAAAATCACTTTATTGGCAAATTTTCTGACCGCTTTAACTTCTTTTTCTGAAAAGGCGACGCTGTAAGCATGGACTTCCTTACCGAATTCCTCGTAGCCGAGCCGCGCTTCATACAGCGAACTGCTGGTGGTGCCGTCCAGATACTGCCGCATTAAATCGAACACGCCCCAGGTGGAAAAACACTTCAGCGCCAGCACCGATTTCGCGCCGGAAATCTCCCGCACCTGTTGGATGATCTCCAGATTCCTTAACAGCTTGCTTTCGTCGATCAGATAATACGGCGTGTTCAGTTTGGCCATAATGGCTTGATCTCACAGATTTTGGATAGGCTGGACGCATTCACTTAGCCGGCTACTTTGCGCAAGGCCACACCTTGACGCAGGGCCTCGGCGAACAGCACGGCGACCGCGCAGGACGCCAGCCGGGCGCGGGCGCTATCGGCGCGGCTGGTCAGCACGATCGGCACGCGAGCGCCGAGCACGATCCCGGCTGCCTCGGCATCGGCCATGAAGGTCAGTTGCTTGGCCAACATGTTCCCGGCTTCCAGATTCGGCACGATCAGCACATCGGCCTTACCGGCGACCGGCGATTGGATGCCCTTGGTGCGCGCCGCCTGTTCATCGATGGCGTTGTCGAAGGCCAGTGGCCCATCCAGAATGCCGCCGGTGATTTGGCCGCGATCCGCCATCTTGCACAGCGCACCGGCTTCCAGCGTGGACGGAATCTTATTGGTCACGGTCTCCACCGCCGACAGAATAGCGACCTTCGGGCTTGGGATATTGATAGCGTGCGCCAGTTCGATAGCGTTTTGGATGATGTCGCGCTTGTCCTCAAAGCTAGGTGCGATGTTAATGGCGGCGTCGCTAATAATGATCCAGCGACTAAAGGTCGGCACTGACAGTAAAAAACAATGGCTGATTCGCCGTTCGGTGCGCAAGCCGCCCTCTTTTTTCACCACGGCGGCCAGCAGCTCGTCGGTGTGCAGGCTGCCTTTCATCAGGGTTTGCGCTTCACCGGACTGCACCATCGCCACCGCCAGCTCGGCGGAATGGTGGCTGTGCTCGGTCGGCGCCAACCGGTAAGGCGTGAGGTCGAGCCGTCCCTGATCAGCAATGGCGCGAATCTTCAGCTCCGGGCCAATCAGGATCGGCGCGATCAACTTTTGCTCGGCGGCCTCAATGGCGCCGCGTAACGAATCCGGGCTACAGGGGTGAACCACCGCACAAGCCAAGGTCGGCAACTGCTCACAGGCTTGCAGCAGTTCCTGAAACCGATCCTCGTGCAACATCTGTATTTTTGGCAGTTCCTTGGCCGCGTAGCGCATTTTTTGTTGAGGCGCCAGCACTTCGGCCAAGCCGCTGGCCACAACCTCACCCTTCAGATCAGCCGCTTGACATTCCAGCACAACGACCCCAGTCGTGGGCCGTTTTTCCTTGACGGTCGCGGTGGCGGTGATCGCCGCACCGACGGCGATGGGCTGGTGCAGGCGAACCTCGATGCGCTGCACCACCGACCCCAAGCCCGGCAGGCGGGTATCCGCCAGCGCGGCGAACAACAGCGCCACCCAGCCGGTTTGTCCGCCCCCTTGGCGGAACATGGAGGTATCCGCTTGACCGGGATCAAGGTCGATCAAATTGAAGTCGCCCGTCAGGCTCGCCAGGGCTTCGATCCCTTCTTGATCCAGCACGCGCGTCAGGCTGGCCCGATCCCCTATGCGGATTTCATCGAAGGTCTTGTTTTCGAGTATGTCATTCATGGGTGGCGACCTGTCGCGGTTGATGCGAAGTCTTTTGCAGCGGAGCCGAAAAACGAAGGCGCGATTCTAACCCGAACGCATCCGGTCAACCTATTCTGCCGGGCCCAAACGGGCAGGGTAGAATATGAATATCTCATGACAATTTGAAGAAGCCCCTTGTTTGGGCAAGGGCGAAACGATCTTATTGCGCCGCTTATATCTTACGCTTATTAACCAACGGGGTTCTCATGCCAGACAACAAGCGTTTTCTCTTCGTGTCCTGGGATAGTCTGATCGGGGACATTGCCTGGCAGACGGTCAAGGAAGGTCACGAGGTCAAGTATTACATCCAAAACCCCGACGAGCGGGAAATTGCCGACGGCTTCGTGCCCAAGACTGACGACTGGCGACAAGAGGTCGATTGGGCCGATGTGATTGTGTTCGATGACGTGCTTGGCATGGGTAGCTTGGCCGAGGAATTGCGCCGCAACGGAAAGCTGGTGGTCGGCGGCACCGCGTACACCGACCGCCTGGAGGATGATCGGGCTTTCGGCCAACAGGAATTGCGGGCGGCGGGCGTCAGCATCATCCCACAGGAGAATTTCACCGCCTTCGATGACGCCATCGCGTTCGTCAAGGCCAACCCGGCCCGCTACGTCATCAAGCCCAGCGGCGAGGCGCAGAATTACAAGCGCTTGCTCTTTGTCGGCGAAGAAGATGACGGCCGCGATGTGGTGCAGGTGTTGGGCGACTACAAGCGCGCCTGGGCCGACAAGATCAAGGAATTTCAGTTGCAACGGCGGATTATGGGGGTGGAAGTCGCCACCGGTGCGTTTTTCAACGGCACGGAGTTCGCTTATCCGATCTGCGTCAACTTCGAGCACAAAAAGCTGTTTCCCGGCGACATCGGCCCATCGACCGGCGAAATGGGTACGGCGATGTTTTGGAGCGAGCCGAACAAAGTGTTTAACGCCACGCTAAAAAAGATGGAGCCGAAGCTGCGACGCGAGCGCTTCGTCGGCTACATCGACATCAATTGCATCGTCAACAGCAACGGGATTTACCCGCTGGAATTCACCAGCCGTTTTGGCTATCCGACGATTTCGATCCAACAGGAAGGCGTGTTGCTACCGATCTCGGAATTGCTCTACAAGCTGGCGGAAGGCTCCATCACCCGCTTCCGCGCCCGCAGCGGTTTTCAGGTTGGGGTGCGCATCGTCGTCCCGCCATTCCCGTTCAAGGACAAGGAAACCTTCGACAGCACGTCCAAGGATGCGGTAATTCTATTTAAAACCCCGTCCCGCGAAGGCATCCACATCGAGGACGTGAAGCTGCTCAACGATGAATGGCTGGTGACGGGAACGTCGGGCGTAGCCTTGATCGTCTGCGGCATCGGCCCGACCATGAAACAGGCCCAACGCCAAGTCTACAACCGGATCAAGAACGTGATGATCCCGCATATGTATTTCCGCGAGGATATCGGGGATCGCTGGAATGAGGAAGACAGCGACCGGCTGCACTCGTGGGGTTATTTGCGGGCGTGAGTGTGGTTAGGCAATGGGAAGCCTTGAGAAATCTAACGCTCGATCTGGGAAACCTGCGGAGATGTGGTTAGGCGTCATTGCTACTCGGCGGACTTGGGTTCTTTTGCGGTACCGCAGGGGCTGGATTATGTGAAAGCGCTGCGAAAACCGACTTGGAGACTTCCGCGAACTTGTCGCGAAGTTCTGGAACCGAATCCATTGCCTTCGCACTGGTATTAGTGTCTCAAGTTCCAGGTCGTGAGAGCCAAGCTGCTCGGCTATGATGCTTGGATTATACGGTTCTTTATATCCACATAATAAACTAGAAAGAAATGGTTCAATCATCTGATTAATATAAATTTATTGCGCTGCTTCACCCCATCGAACACCACGGCGCCGAAGCTCGCCCCAATCCTTTCAAGAAGCGATCAAAACCTGCTTCAAACCCACGAATCAGCCAGCGAAAAAGTGATAGCCGCAAACGGCGGCGCGCTGACCGGATCATTTTCCTGCGCGACCCGCTCCAACACCCAAAGACCGTCATTCAACACAAATACTTCCAGTGTATGTAGCTCAGGGTCAATCAGCCAAAGAAAGGGAATACTATGCACCGCGTAAAGCGGCATCTTATCGGCCCGATCCACCCGCGCCGTGCTGGGTGAAAGCACTCCGCAAATCCAATCCGGCGGCAAGTTAAAATAGGCGGTCTGCTGAACTGGCGACCCTATGTTTGGCTGCGGGCCGAGGATGAGTAATCAGCTGGCCATGAATGATCTCGCCCACGATGTGGTCGGGCAGGTCAAATAAATCTTGGTAGGTTGTAAATTTTTCGGCAGTTACGGACATGGCGGAGATTCCCCTGAACGATTTGGGTTGGCACTCGGAATTTTGACACCAACCGCCGCGATCCGCTGGCCCTATACCTCGTCCTCGGTGCCAAGATACGCCTCGATCACACGCGGATCGTTGCGCACCTGCTCCGGTGAACCTTCCGCGATTTTGCCGCCGTGCTCCAGCACCACCAGCTTCTCACAAGCTCGCATCACCAGCCGCATGTCGTGCTCAATCAGCAGAATGGTGATGCCGCGCGCCCGGATTTGTTCGATCAAGCCGATCAGCGCTTCGGTTTCTTGCTCGTTCATGCCGCCGGCCGGCTCGTCCAGAATCAGCAGGCGCGGCTGCGTCGTCAGCGCGCGAGCGATTTCCAGCCGCCGCTGGTCGCCGTAAGACAGGTTCTTGGCCACCGTCGCCACTTTCTGGTTCAGGCCGACAAACTCCAATTCTCCGACCGACCGCTCGACCGCCTCCTGTTCCGCCCGGCGCTGGTACGGCAAAAACCCGAACATACCGGCAAGAATCCCGCCACGCATCCGATAATGGCAGCCGGCCAGCGCGTTTTCCAGGGCGCTCAACTGCTGAAACAGACGGATATTTTGAAAGGTCCGGGCGATGCCCAGCATGATGATCCGGTGCGTGGGCAAACCGTTGAGCCGCTGGCCGGCAAAGCGAATGTCACCGTGATTCGGTTGGTAGTGGCCGGTGATGAGATTGAACACCGTGGTCTTGCCGGCCCCGTTGGGACCGATCAACCCGACCACCGATCCGGCCTCGACCGCGAACGACACCTTGTCGACCGCCGTCAGGCCGCCGAAGGATTTAGTCACCTCACCCAAGGTCAGCAGGGACCGCTGCTCGCGCTCCACCGTCGGCTCGGCCGCCTTCATGGCCCGAGCGCCTTGCCCGACACGGCCAGCCACTTCTGGCGTCCCCGCGCCGGCCACAAGCCTTGCGGCCGAACTACCATCATCACCATCATCACCAACCCGAATACCAACATCCGCGCGCCGGCGAATTCCCGGAACAGCTCCGGCAAGCCGACTACCAGGAACGCCGCCAGCAACACGCCCGGAATGCTGCCGGCCCCGCCGAGAATCACGATCATGAACAGCACCACCGATTCCCAAAAACTGAACGATTCCGGCGAGATGATCGTCATCTTGGCGGCGAACAGCGTGCCGGCCATCCCCGCCCAGGCCGCGCCCAGCCCGAACACCACCAGCTTGTAATACGCGGTGTCGATGCCGCTGCCTTCCGCCGCCACCTCATCCTCCCGCAGGAAATTGAGCGCCCGCCCGAACCGCGACCGCTTGAGCCGCAGAAACAGGAAAATGGTCAGCGCCACGAAACCCCAAATCAGATAAAAGAACTGTTCGGGCCGGCGGATGACCAAACCAAACAGCCGGGGCCGACCGATGCCGAAGATCCCGTTCGCGCCGCCGGTGATGCCGAACACGTCGTTCACCAGCGCGATACGGACGATTTCGCCGACGCCGATGGTGACGATCAGCAGGTAATCGCCGCGCAGATGCACCACCGGCCGCGCCACCGCCAGCGCGAACGCGCCGGCCACCGCGCCGCTCAGCGGCAAGGTCCACAGAACCGGAATCTGGTAGCGGGTATTGAGGATGGCGGCGGTGTAAGCCCCCATCGCGTAAAAGGCGGCATGGCCCATGTTGAACAGCCCCGCCTCGCCCAGAATCAGGTTCAGGCCGAGCGCCAGCAGCGCGTACAGGCCGATACTGTTGAGCACATCGACCTGATAGGCATTGAGGAATAGCGGCGCGACGGCCATCGCCGCAGCGAACAGTCCCGCCCCCAGCACATCGACGCGCGGCTTCATACCTTGTCCGCCACCCGTTCGCCCAGCAGTCCGGTCGGCCGGACGATCAGGATGAGAATCAACACGCAGAAGGCGATGGCGTCTTTCCAGGCGATCGAGATATAGGCCGCGCCGAGCGCTTCGATCACCCCCAACAGCAAGCCGCCGACCATCGCGCCGGGGATGTTGCCGATACCGCCGAGAATGGCGGCGGTAAAGGCTTTCATGCCGTAAATCCAGCCCATGGTGAAATTGATCTGGCCGTAGTACAGACCCACCATCAGCCCGGCCGCGCCGCCCAAGGCCGGCCCCACCAGAAACACCAGCATGATGACCCGATTCACGTCGATGCCCATCAAGCGCGCCGCGTCCTGGTCGATGGCGGCGGCGCGGATCGCCGTGCCGATCTTGGTTTTCTGGATGAACAGGTAAAGCCCCACCATCATCAACACCGACACCAGCACGATCAACACCCGCATCAGCGGCAGGTACAAGCCGAAAATATTCAGCGTTGCGGCGGGCAGGATATTGTCGGGATAGACCTGAAAGCGCGGCCCGTAAATCAGCATCAGGGTGTTTTGCAAAAAAATCGACGCACCCAACGCCGACACCACCGCCGACAGCCGGGGCGATTGCCGCAGGGGCCGATAGGCGGCCCGCTCCAGGATCGCGCCCAGCACCGCCACCAGACCCATCACCATCAACGCCAGCACCAGTACGCCCATGGCGAAGCCCAGCCGGTCGGTCAAGGCCAGCGAGGTCAGCAGGGTCAGGCCGAGATAAGCGCCGTAAGTGAACAGATCGCCGTGGGCGAAATTGATGAGTTTGAGGACGCCGTAGACCATCGTATAGCCCAAGGCGATCAGGGCGTAGATACCGCCGACGGCCAGGCCGTTGGTCAACTGCTGGAAAAATTCTTCCACGGAGATCGGGGTTCAGGTTGAAGGGAAGGAAGGCCGGCTGGCCTGTGGCGAAGAAGCGGCGGCTCGCGCCACCAGGGGCGAGCCGCCGCCGGTTTAGAGTTTCTGCAACACGAATTTCCCGGCGCCGTCCACCTTGTAAACCCGGTAGACCTCGCCTTCGCGGTCACCCTTGGCATCGAAGGAAATCGGGCCGCTCAAGCCGGAGAAATTCTTGAGGTCCTTGTGCAGATAGCCCGCGATCTTGTCGCCGTCGGTGGATTTGGCGCCCGCGATGCCGGCCACCATCACCCGGAAGCCGTCGCCCGCCAGCACCGCCCAGATCGAGGGTGGCAGTTCGTTATATTTTTTTTGATAGTCGGTCAGGAAGTTCTTGGCGTCCGCCGTATCCAGGTCCTGCGGTTGCGGCGGGCTGAGAAAATAGTAGCCTTCCGCCGCTTCCTGGCCGGCGATCTTGACCAGATCGGCGTTATTGGTGGCGTCGCCGCCGATGAACGGCACCTTCCAGTTCATGTCCTTCTTTTGCCGCAACAGCAAACCGGCTTCGGGAAAATAGCCGGTGAACAGCACCACATCGGGATTGGCGCCCTTGAGCTTGGTCAAAATGGTCGTATAGTCGCGTTCGCCGGGGGTCAGGGCATCGAAGAACACCACCTCCGTTCCCTTCTTCTTCAGCAGGGCGTTGGACTCGTCCGCCAGACCCTTGGCGTAGGAGGTGCTGTCGTGCAGGATGGCGACTTTCTTGAAACCCAGCTTGCCGATGGTCTGCGCCGCCATCCGGCCCTGCTCGTCGTCGCGCGGCGCGGTGCGGAAGAAGCGCTTGAAGCCTTTTTCGGTCAGGCGGATGGCGGTGGAACCGTTGGCGATCTGCGGGATGCCGGCTTCGTCGTAGATCGTCTGGCTGGCCTCGGTGACCGATGAGCCGTAGGTGCCGACCACCGCCGCGACGCCCTGCGTGGTCAAGCGCTGCGCGGCGAGCGAGGCGGTGCGGGGATCGCCGCCGTCGTCCTCGGTCACGACCTCGATTTTCTTGCCCGACACCCCGCCTTTGGCGTTTTGCTGCTCGGCCAGCAGTTCGACGATTTTTTTCATGCCCTGACCTTCGCTGGCCCACGAACCGGTCAGGGGCGCCATCAAACCGATCTTGACGGTATCGGCCGCTTGGCCGGCGGTAACACTCACGGCCAGCCCCAACGCCGCGGCCGCTGCCAACAGTTTCTGTTTCATGATGCGAACTCCTCGTTTGGCGGAAAGCCGGCTGGGTTTCTCGGGTGGAGCCGGCGCTGTTTTAATAGCGCAACAATAGCAGCCCGGCCGAAAAAGCGCCAAACTTGCCGTGCAGGTTTCACTAAAAAGGGTGCCTCGGAATGAACCACGCCGATCCTCTCGCCGCTCTGGCCGCCGGCCGCGCGGCGATCACGCACGCTTACCGCGCCGATGAAGCGGCTTGCGTCGCCGATCTGGTGCAAGAGATGCAAGCCACCGCGCCCGACTCGACCGCCGTCGCCGAGCGCGCCGCCGCCCTGGTGAAGGCCGTGCGCCACCAGCGCCAGGGCGCGAGCGGGGTGGACAACCTGATGCACGAATTTTCCCTGTCCAGCCAGGAGGGCATCGCGCTGATGTGTTTGGCCGAGGCGCTGTTGCGCATCCCCGACGACGCCACGGTCGATCGGCTGATCCGCGACAAGATCAGCACGGGCGATTGGCGCGCTCATCTCGGTCGCAGCGAATCCTTGTTCGTCAACGCCGCGACCTGGGGCCTGATGATCACCGGCCGGCTGGTGGCCACCCGCCGGGAAGCCTCACTCGGCAACGCGCTGACCCGGCTGATCGCCCGCGGCGGCGAGCCGCTGATCCGGCGCGGGGTCGAATTCGCCATGACCCTGCTGGGCCAGCAGTTCGTCATGGGCGAAACCATCGAAGCCGCCCTGGCTCGCAGTCAGGAGAATATCCGTAAAGGCTACAATCACTCCTTCGATATGCTGGGCGAGGCGGCGCTGACCGACGCCGACGCCGAGCGTTATTTCCACGCCTACCAGCAAGCCATCCACGCCATCGGCCGCTCCAGCCGTCAAGGCGTCATTCGTGGACCGGGCATTTCGGTCAAGCTGTCGGCCCTGCACCCGCGCTACAGCCGCGCCCAACGGGAGCGGGTGCTGGCCGAGCTGTACCCGCGCCTCCTGGCGCTGGCGACGCTGGCCCGCCGCCACGACATCGGCTTCAACATCGACTCCGAGGAAGCCGACCGGCTGGAGCTGTCCCAGGATTTGCTCGACCGTCTGGCGTTCGCCCCGGAGTTGAGCGACTGGAACGGCCTGGCGATCGCGGTTCAAGCGTATCAGAAGCGCGCCCTGCCGCTGGTCGATCATTTGATCGCGCTCGCTCGCGCCAGCGGCCGCCGCTTGATGGTGCGGCTGGTCAAGGGCGCTTATTGGGACAGCGAAATCAAACGCGCGCAAGTCGATGGCTTGGAAGGCTATCCGGTCTATACCCGCAAGCCGCACACCGATCTTTGCTATCTGGTCTGCGCCCGCCGCCTGTTGGTCGCCGCCGACCTGATCTACCCGCAATTCGCCACCCACAACGCCCATACGCTGGCGGCGGTCGAACGGATGGCCGCCGATCTCGGCGTCGCCGATTACGAATTCCAATGCCTGCACGGCATGGGCGAAACCTTATACGACAATGTGGTGAGCGGCGACCAGATGGGCGCGCGCTGCCGCATCTACGCCCCGGTCGGCCGGCATGAAACCCTGCTGCCGTATCTGGTGCGGCGGCTTTTGGAAAATGGCGCCAACAGTTCCTTCGTCAATCGGCTGGTCGATGAGAACGTGCCTATCGAGGACTTGGTGGCCGATCCCTTGGCCCCGGCGCTGAAAACCGCCGGCACACCCCATCCCGCCATTCCCCTGCCCGGCAACCTCTACGGCGACGAGCGGCTCAATTCGGCCGGACTCGATCTCACCAACGACCGCGTTCTGGAGCAATTGACCGCCGATCTGGAGCGGCTGAAAAACGCGCGCTGGCAAGCCGCGCCGCTCCTCGCTGGCGGTGAGGGCGAGGGCGATATCGAAAGTACGATCCTCAACCCCGCCGATCGTGGCGATGCGGTCGGCACGGTGCGGGAAGCGTCACCGGCCGATATCGAGCGAGCGCTGGCAACCGCCGCCGGCTACGCCGAAACTTGGCGCCGGCACCCACCCGCCGAGCGGGCGCGCTGGCTGCGCCGGGCCGCCTATCTGCTGGAAACCCATCGCCCCGAACTCATCAGCCTGTGCGTTCGGGAGGCGGGTAAAACCTGGCCCAACGCCGTGGCGGAAATTCGAGAAGCCGTGGATTTTTGCCGCTATTACGCTCTGCAAGCCGAGCGTTTGGCGGATGCCGCCGAGCAAGCGCCGGGCGTGGTGGCCTGCATCAGCCCCTGGAATTTTCCGCTGGCCATTTTTATCGGTCAGGTCGCCGCCGCGCTCGCAGCCGGCAGCCCGGTGCTGGCCAAACCGGCCGAACAAACCCCGCTGATCGCCGCCCGGGCCGTGCGCTGGCTGCATGAGGCCGGCATCCCGCCCGCCGCCTTGCAACTCTTGCCCGGTCGGGGTGAGACCGTCGGCGCGGCGCTGACCCAGGATGCGCGGGTGCGCGGCGTCATCTTCACCGGCTCGCTGGAGGGCGCCCAACTGATCAACCGCGCGCTGGCCGCCCGTGACCCCGGACTACCGGAGACCCGTCTGATCGCCGAGACCGGCGGCCAGAACGCGATGGTCGTGGATTCCTCGGCCCTGGCGGAACAGGTGGTGCAGGATGTGATCGCCTCCGGCTTCGACAGCGCCGGCCAGCGTTGTTCGGCGTTGCGCGTGCTCTGCTTGCAAGACGATATCGCCGACAGCCTGTTAGCCCTGCTGCGCTCCACCATGCGGGAACTGAACATCGGCGATCCCGCCGAACTCGCCACCGATATCGGCCCGGTCATCGACGCGGCGGCCCAACGCAGCCTTGGCGGGCACATTGCCGCCATGAGTCAGGCCGGCCACGCGATCCACCGGGGCGAGCTGCCGGCCGCTTGCGCCGCCGGGACCTTCGTGCCGCCCACGCTCATCGAAATCGACCGCCCCGACCAACTTCAGCGGGAAGTGTTCGGCCCTATCGTGCATGTCCTGCGTTATTCCAGCGAACGTCTGGATGAAGTGGTGGATGCCATCAACGCGACCGGTTACGGCCTTACCTTCGGCGCGCACAGCCGGGTCGACGAAACACTCCACCGGCTGATGAGCCGGATCAAGGCCGGCAACCTTTACATCAACCGCAACATGATCGGCGCGGTGGTCGGCGTGCAGCCCTTTGGCGGTGAAGGCCAATCCGGCACTGGCCCGAAAGCGGGCGGCCCGTTCTACCTGCCGCGCCTGCTGGAACTCGCCAATCCCGCGCTGGAAACGCTGGGCCTGCAACGCAATACCGAGGCGGACCCCCGTCTTGCCGCTTTCGAGGTGCTGACCGCCTGGAGCCATCGGCACGGCCTGCGGGCGTTGGCCCTCGCCTGCGCCGAATACGCCACCGCCACGCCACTACCCTGTCGCGGTAAGTTGCCGGGTCCCACCGGCGAGGAGAACACCCTCTACTTCGCGCCTCGCGGCGAGGTGCTCTGTCAGGCAGCCAGCGAAGCCGCCTTGCTCGAACAACTGGCGGCCGTGCTAGCGACCGGAAACACCCCGGCGCTCGTCGGCCCTTTTGCGGCAGCCACCATGATGGCCCGACTGCCGGCGGAAGTTCAGACAGCGATCAAGCGCCTACCGGCCGGCACGGCGATGAAACCGCAAGCTATCCTGTTCGATGGCGACCACCGCGCCTTGGCGGAACTCCGCCAACGCATCGCCGCCCAGGATGGCCCGCTGATCCCTATCATTACCGCCGGACCGGGAATCGGCCACTATCCGCTTTACCGGTTGCTGCACGAGCGAGTGAGCAGCGTGAATACCGCGGCGGCGGGCGGGAACACCTCGTTGCTGTCACTGACCGACTCCGGCTGACGGTAGCGCCGGCTGCTCGTCGGCCGCATCCCCCGCATCTTCCCGCCCGCCGATCAGCCAGTCCGGCGCCCGGCCGCCGTTACGCGCGCCTAGCGCGGCGAAACCGAACAGCGCGGTATCGGCCAGATGCGAGGGCGCCACGTTTTGCAGCGCCGCGAAGATATTTTCCACCCGCCCCGGAAACTGCCGTTCCCACTGCCGCAACATCAGTTTGATGGCTCGTCGTTGCAGGTTGTCCTGCGAACCGCACAGGTTGCAAGGAATGATCGGGAACTGGCGGATTTCCGCATAGGCCTCCAAATCGCTTTCCCGGCAATAGGCCAGCGGCCGAACCACCACATGCCGGCCGTCGTCGCTGAGCAGCTTGGGCGGCATCGCCTTGAGCTTGCCGCCGTGAAACAGGTTCAGAAACAGGGTTTCCATGATGTCGTCGCGGTGGTGGCCCAGCGCGATTTTGCTCATGCCGTGTTCGGCCGCGAAGCTGTACAGCACGCCCCGCCGCAACCGCGAACACAACCCACAGGTGGTTTTTCCCTCCGGGATGACCCGCTTGACGACGCTGTAAGTATCTTGCTCGATGATGTGAAACGGGATGCCGATGCCGCGCAGATAATCTGGCAGCACCTGTTGGGGAAAGCCCGGCTGCTTCTGGTCGAGATTGACCGCCACCAACTCAAAGCGCACCGGCGCGCGCCGTTGCAGGTTGCGCAGGATATCGAGCATGGCGAAAGAGTCCTTGCCGCCGGACAGGCAGACCATGATGCGGTCGCCGTCCTCGATCATGTTGAAATCCTGAATCGCCCGGCCGACATCGCGCCGCAACCGCTTTTGCAGCTTGTTGAAATTCACCTGCTGTTTTTTGAACGCCACCGTCATCGCCAGCCCCTTGGAACGCCTTGTCGCGGCGGTAAACTTTAGCGGAAATTCGGGCGGTTCGCGCCCCATTTCCCAGCTTGCCGGACGCTGATCTGGAGACTAGACTCCCGGTTAGGAACACCGTTCACTCCGCTTCCCGGAAACCCGCCCGTTTCCGACCATCGCCCTATCGGATTACTCAACTTCAGGAGAGCTCACCATGGAGACCAGCGATATCGAACATTACAAACATCGGCTCGTCGAGCTGCGCGTCGAGCACCGCGACCTTGACGATGTCATCAACCGTCTGGCGAAAGACCCTTTGGTTGACGAACTGGAACTGAAACGCCTGAAAAAGCGCAAGTTGATGCTCAAGGATATGATTGCCCACCTGGAAAGCAAAGTCATTCCCGACCTCAACGCCTGACCCCGCCATCGCTCAGGGAGCCGCCCGATCCGCCGATCCGCGGCGGCTCCCATCGCCCGAGCACATCACCGCCGGACGCTCCGCACCCCGCTCCGTTCGACCCCTCCGAACTCCAGCGCCCGCCTTCAACCATCGGCCCTCGCACGGTGGTATCACGGCCGCCGGAATACCTCGTCCACTAACTTGAATCGCGCATCGGCGCTGGCGCCGGCCACTGCTTTTGCTTTCAAAAACCCCCCTCCATGACCGGCCGCCTCCCCAGCCCGTTTTGGATGGGCTCGCCAGCAATTAAAGCCAAAAGCTAAGCCGCTGATTTTCAAGGTCGTTTCAAAGATTGATTGCACTTATTTTCAACATATTGATTGATATGTTTAAATTTAAGTGATAGCTTTCGAAAATCTTCAAACTTGGAATATTTTAGCTAATTTATTGATTTTTAAAGATAAATATTCATCCGATGAAATCGGATAATTCAATAAAAATCAATATATTATATCAAAATCCCTTAACTCCTATTTTCGTTTGATCGGGCTTGGGAAGCGCCGGTTGCCGGGCAACCCGAATTTCCACCCGAAAGAATCAAGTAGAGGTAAGCATGAATCCAGATCACACCGATAACTCGCGGTCGCGCAAGGGGCCGACGCGCCTCACTCGGGCCTTGGTGATGGCTGCCTTGGCGTTAGCGGTCGGCATCCCCCAACACGCCAGCGCGCGAGGCCCCCAAGTGGGTAAAGCGTCCTGGTATGGGCCCGGTTTTCACGGCAAAAAAACCGCCAGCGGTGTCCGCTTCAACCAGAACAGTCTGACGGCGGCTCACAGAAGCTTACCGCTCGGGACCAGAGCTAGAGTGACCAACCTCACCAACGGCAGGAAGGTCGACGTGACCATCAACGACCGGGGCCCCTATGTAGGGGGCCGAGTGATCGATCTCTCGCGCGCTGCCGCCACGAGATTGGCCATGAACACCAGCGGTATAGCCCGCGTCAGGATCGAGCCCATGGGGCGCTGATCCCGCTCCGAAGATCCCGTTACCCCAGGTAGGGGCAACGGGATTTTTTTCGCCTGCCAAGCCACGCGCCGCCTCCGGTTCAGCATCCCGCGCTCATTCTCCAGGCCCGGACCACAAAACCCGATGGGCCAACGTCCCTCCGGCCGCGTGCAACCCCTCCCGCACAGGCGCTGCCCGCCGGAATCCGCAAGACGCCCCGACCCACCGGGTGGCGCCAGCGCTGTCGACGCTTCAAATCCCGGCCATGTTGATGTATTTGATGACGAGATAATCCTCGATGCCGTAGCGCGAACCCTCGCGGCCGATCCCCGATTGCTTGACGCCACCGAAGGGCGCGACCTCGTTGGAAATCAAGCCGGTGTTGACGCCGACCATGCCGTATTCGAGCCGTTCGGCCACCCGCCAGACCCGGCCCAAATCGCGGGTGTAGAAATAACTGGCCAAGCCGAACTCGGTGTCGTTAGCCATGGCCACCACGTCATCCTCGGTTTCGAAACGGAACAGCGGGGCCAGCGGGCCGAAGGTCTCCTCGCGCGCCACCCGCATGTCGCGGGTCACGTCGGCCAGCACGGTCGGTTCGAAAAACGAACCCCCCAAGGCGTGCCGCCCGCCGCCGGTCAGCACCCGCGCGCCCTTGGCGGTGGCGTCACTGATGTGCTCCTCGACCTTGCGCACCGCCTTGTCGTCGATCAGCGGGCCGATCCGTACCCCCTCGGCGCTGCCGTCCCCGACGTTCAGCGCCTTGACCGCCGCCACCAGTTTTTCCGCAAACGCATCGTAGATTTTCACCTGCGCGTACAGCCGGTTGGCGCAGACGCAGGTCTGGCCGGCATTGCGGTATTTGGAGATCAGCGCGCCCTCGACCGCCGCGTCCAAATCGGCGTCGTCGAACACGATGAACGGCGCGTTGCCGCCGAGTTCCATCGACACTTTCTTGACGGTGCCGGCGGTCTGCGCCATCAGCACCCGGCCGATTTCGGTGGAGCCGGTGAAAGTCACCTTGCGCACCATGGGGTTGGTGCACAGTTCCGCGCCGATCTCGCCGGCCGTACCGGTGATCACCGATAGCACACCGGGCGGAATGCCGGCCCGTTCGGCCAGCGCGGCCAGCGCCAGCGCCGACAGCGGCGTTTGCGAGGCCGGTTTGACCACCATGGTGCAGCCGGCGGCGAGCGCCGGCCCGGCCTTGCGGGCGATCATCGCCGCCGGAAAATTCCACGGCGTGATCGCCGCGCACACTCCGATCGGCTCCTTGATCACCACGATCCGTTGATTGGCGACCGGCGCCGGAATGGTGTCGCCGTAGAGGCGCTTGCCTTCCTCGGCAAACCATTCGATGAACGAGCCGGCGTAGGCGATCTCGCCGCGCGATTCGGCCAAGGGTTTGCCCTGCTCGGCGGTCATGATCCGCGCCAGATCCTCCTGGTTGGCCAGGATCAGCTCGAACCATCGGCGCAGCAGCGCCGCGCGCTCCTTGGCCGTTTTCGACCGCCAGGCCGGCCAGGACCGCGCGGCGGCTTCGATGGCCTCGCGCGTTTCCGCCGCGCCGAACTTGGGCACCGTCGCCAGCAGCTCGCCGTTAGCCGGGTTGGCGACTTCGATCTTGGCCACGCCGTCGCGCCATTGGCCGTCGATAAAGCAGCGCTGCCGCAGCAGCGAAAAGTCGGTCAGGTCGAGCATATCGGGTTCTCCGGATCGTGAATCGGACGACACAACTCAATTGGACCAGCGGGCGGCCCACAAAGATGCGGCGCGGTCGAAGGCGCCATCACCGTAATACCCCCGCCAGCAAAGCTCCCGCGAGCGTGTGGCTATGATAAAGTAGCCGCTCCTGATTTAGCCGGACTGCCACAGTCCGCCGAACGGGCCTCACCCCTACCCAAAATCAGACCGATCATCCCATGATCTTAAGCCGCTTCCTCAAGCCTAAGTGGCAACACACCGATTCCGCGACCCGGCAAAAAGCGCTGCGCGAACTGGATCAGACTGACCCCAAACTGATCGAGCTGGCCCGGCAAGATCTCGAACCGTCGGTCCGGTGCGCCGCGCTGGAGCGCTTGGTCGATCTCGATGTCCTGCAAAGTAGCAGCGACGCCGATACCGATGAGGGCTGTCTCTTATACACATCTCCGAGCCCACGAGACCGTACTAGATCTCGTATGCCGTCTTCTGCTTGGAATAACGT
>DPWB01000287.1 GCA_003527885.1 Candidatus Competibacteraceae bacterium | reverse complement strand
GTGATCCTTTTTTTTTTTTTTAATGATACGGCGACCACCGAGATCTACACTAGATCGCTCGTCGGCAGCGTCAGATGTGTATAAGAGACAGGGCTCGCCGATGACCAACCCGACTTCCTGCGGCGGCAGTTCGGCTTGCGTCCCCTCTTCCATCCCGAACGGCGCGATGCACAGCGCCTCGATGGGTGGCTCCATCCCCGGCACCGCCGGCATGGCGCTTTCCACCCCAACATAGTAGGACTTGGCGGTGCCGCCGCGAATCCGCACCCCGCGCCCACGCCGCACGAAACCGTAGTAGGCCGCGCCGCGCGCCACCGCTAAATCGAGATCGGCCCCTTCCAGCAGGCGCACCGGCGGCGCATCCTCGGCGGCCAACCAATCGTTCAACACCTTCAAGGTCCGCTCCAGCAGCGGCTGGGCCTTGAACACGCCGCCGTTGAACAGCACGGCGGTCGGGTGCAAGAAAGTCGCATCGGCTGGTAGGCGATCCTCGAAACCGGCCAGATCGCGGGTCGCGCCGACTTGCCGGGCCAGAAACGCGGCCAGATGGCGGGTCATCGCCGGGTCTTGGGCGTAGGGTAACCCCAGCTTGGTCAAGGCCGCCCGCGCCCGGCTGGCCGGTCGGGCCGCCGCGTCCACCGCCGGGAAAAAGCCATCCACCAGATTTTGGGTCACTTCCGCGCGGGTCAACTCGGTGCGCAGCGTGCCGCCGATCAGCTTGGAGCCCCGGCTCGGCACCACCACCGGCACGGCATCGGCCGCCGCATCGTTGAGTAAGGTCTCCTTGGCGCTGCGGCAACCGTGGGTGATGCCCTGCAACTGCCAGGGATCGAGTTGGGTGCCTTGAGCGGCCAGTTTGGCGCGCACCGCGTGGGCCAGCGCCAGGTCCATATTGTCGCCACCCAACAAAATGTGATCGCCGACCGCCACCCGCTCCAGTTCCAGCGAGCCATCGCGCTCGGTCACGGCGATCAGCGAAAAGTCGGCGGTGCCACCGCCCAGGTCGATCACCAGGATGATGTCACCCACTTGCACCTGTTTGCGCCACTCGCCTTGCGCCGCCAGAATCCAGTGATACAGCGCCGCCTGCGGCTCCTCCAGCAACACCAGATGCGACAACCCGACCGCCGCCGCCGCTTCGGCGGTCAGTTCGCGCGCCGCCGGATCGAAGGAGGCCGGCACCGTCAAAATCACCTCCTGGTCGGCCAGCGGTGTATCGGGGAACTGGTGGTCCCAAGCCGCGCGCAGGTGCTCCAGATAGCGGATCGAGGCCTGTAGCGGCGAGACGCGCCGCACTTCCTCGGGCGCTTCCACCGGCAGAATCGCCGCGCGCCGGTCCACGCCGGGATGGCACAGCCAGCTCTTGGCGCTCGCCACCAAGCGGATCGGGGTACGGCTGCCCATGGTCCGGGCCAGTTCGCCGACCACGAACGGCTGCGGTTCGCCCCACGGCAAGATGCGGTCGTCCGGTTTCAGTTCGTCGGGATGCGGCAGGTAGAGAAAGGAGGGCAACACCGGCCGCTCCTCCACCGCGCCGGGCGCGGTGAGCTGTGGCACCGGCACGGTCCACTGTACCGCGCCATCCTGTTCCTCGGCGGCCAAATCCACCGCCGCCATCACGCAATGGGTGGTCCCCAGGTCGATGCCGACCGCGTAACGGGCCTCGCTCATAGCTCCACCTCCGCCGGGGCCAGCACCCGCACATCGTGGCCGTCGGCCAGCTTCGGCAGCGTGATCTGACTCACGCGCCAACCCCGGTGCATCAGCGTGCCGGTAAACGGTGGCTGGCCGACGACATTGCCGGTCAAGCGCACCGTCGCAGGATCGAAACCGACGGCCAGCGTCAAGCGCACACCCTCGTTTTCAGACCTCACTGGCTCAATTTTGAGATAATCCCGCACTACTTTCCGGCAACCTTCATGCACCACGCGGGCCGCACCGCCGATTTCGGCGTCGGAATAGGCGGCCACATTTTCCTCCAGAAAATCCACGAAACGGCCTTCCTGTTGCAACAAGGCCAACAGCTGCAAGGCGGAATCCGGTAAAGTTTCCCGCAGCGGGGCCGATTTGGGCGGTTCGCTGGCCGGAACGGGCGGCGTTGGCGCGCCCCGTTCCAGACCCAGCACGCCCCCGGCGAAGCCTCCGTCGGTCAAAATCCGCAAAAACGCGCGCAGCGCCAAGCCCAGCCGCGTCGCAAAACCCGGTTGTGAAACGCTCATAACAGCAAACTCCTGCAAAACATGCTGACTGATCCTGTATCCTATCATGCGTCGCTAATCGACCAACCACTACAAAACCATCCCCGAAATGGGCGAAGTTGGCTTATGATTGTATGGGTGGTTCCGATCAGGTTGACTACATTCTTCTGATGGCAGCGCGAAACGTCTCAAGCTTTTTCACCGAGAACACGGAAGCACGAATGAGATACGCAAGATTCTTCCAGGAGTGGCAGCATGGCCCGCATACTGATTGTCGATGACTCGCCCACGCAGACGCTGAGTCTCGCCAAAATCCTCAAAAAGAATGGCCACGAGGTCATAACGGCCAAAGATGGCGCCGAGGGCGTTCAGGTCGCCAAAACGGAGCTGCCGGACCTCGTGCTGATGGATGTCGTCATGCCCAGAGTCAACGGGTTTCAAGCCACCCGCCAAATCACCAAACACGGCTCCACCAGCCATATTCCGGTCATCATCGTCACCACCAAAGACCAGGAAACCGACAAAATCTGGGGCGAACGCCAGGGCGCGAAAGGTTACGTGATCAAACCGGTGGAAGAAGCCACCCTGATGGATACCATCAATCCGTTTCTTCCCAAGAAATGACCCATACGGCGGCGAACCCCATTCGCCGCTTTACCCTCCAACCGGGATGCAGCCAACTTGCCGCTATTTCCCGGTGTCACCCTCCCCCGTTTCTTGCACGGGTTGGAAAACGGCCCGATTTCCGCTCAGCGCGGGGCGCTGTCGCCATTCGACGGATACTGGGGATGGCGCCGCCGAAATTCGGCCAGCTCGGCCTCGGCTTCCGCCGTCCGCCCCTGGCGGCGCAGCTCGGCGATCTTTTTCAGCCATTCCTCCTGCTGGCGGCGGAATAGCGGGTCCCGGTCGTCCATCATTCCCGCCTCAAACGCCCGCTTCCGTCCGCGCAACGCCTCATCTTTTTTCAAGTCGTCGACCGCCGGCGCATGTTCTTTCAACTCAGCTGGCTCGGCGGGAGCCGCTCGTGCCACCGGATGAGCCGGGGCCGCGGGCGGCGGCGAAGAAGGTGTGAGGT
The DNA here is from genome assembly GCA_003527885.1 of Candidatus Competibacteraceae bacterium. Lineage (GTDB taxonomy): Bacteria > Pseudomonadota > Gammaproteobacteria > Competibacterales > Competibacteraceae > Competibacter_A. The sequence goes on along the minus strand of DPWB01000287.1, from coordinate 7,996 downwards.
TATTCCTGGTAGCCCCTTCCGAGGCGGCGGCCGGGGGAGATATTGGCGCTTCGGCCGGAGCGGCAGGCGGCGCGGGCTTAGCTGAAGTCTCCACCCGACCGGCCGTTGCTGGGCCGGCGTTTCCAACCGCCGCGGCATCTTCCCGCGCCGCCGGGCCTGCCATAGGCACGACCGCTTCCATTCGCGCCTGCGATTTGAACTCGCCGGATTCGCGGACCACCCGCACCACACCCACAGTCAAAACCACCGTCGCCGCCAGCGCCAGCGGCATGGTCCAGCGGTTTTTGCGGGGCTTGGACGGTGTTGGGGCGCGCGATCCGACGGCTGCTCCGGCGGCCATCAGCACCCGTCGGTCCAGCCACTCCGGCGGTTCGGCTTGGCGTGTTGGCCGGTACAGAGCGGCGATCGTCTCGTCGTGGAGTTCGTCGTCGCGGTCGGTCATGACGGATCTCCCAGACTGTGTCGCAGGCGGGCCAGCGCGTAGCGTAGGCGGCTTTTGACGGTTTCCCGGCCGGTTCCGGTGGCTTGGGCGATGTCTTCCAGCGACAGCCCGGCTTCTTCCTTCAACAGCAGCGCTTCACGCTGGGCTTCCGGCAATTCCGCCAGCAACGCCAACAAGCGTTCCGACTGGCGGCGGCGGTCGTCCCACACTTCGGGTTGGACCCCTGCCGGGGCCGGTATGTTCTCCCACTCCGGGCAGTCGTCGGCGTAGGACAGCGGCAGGCCTCGCGCGCTGGCGCGGTAGTGATCGACCAGCCGGTTATGGGCGATCCGGTAGAGCCAGGTGCTGAATTTGGCTTGCACCGCATAGCCGCCACGGGCGGCGATCAGCTTGAGCCAGATATCCTGAAACAATTCTTCCGCCACCGCCGGCTGGCCGCACTGGCGCAACAGGTAGCGATACAGCGGACCTTTATGGCGGGCGTAAAGGTGTTCGAACGCGCCGGCGTCGCCATCTCGATAGCGCAGCATCAGGGTTTCGTCGGCATCGTCGTCGGTTCGCATGGGGCCGGCACTTTACCCGTTGCGAAGCCGGTAGGGAAGGCCGCAAAACCTCCCCTGCCGGCCACCTTGGCGCGCGGTCCCCCCGCAGCTGTCAAAAGGGAGGCAATAGGTCAGCGGATCGCCTGTGCCGTTTCGGCGGTTTTGCCGGGATCGATTTTGCCGGGATCGAGCGACCGCGCCAACCCGACCAAGGTCAGGAACTCACCCCGGTAGCCGAAAGGATCGGCGCCACGCGCGCCTCTGGCCAGCGCCAACACCTCATCGTAGCCGAACGAGGGGGTATGCCGGCCGCCGCGCAAGAGCTGTCCGAAACCCGCCACCGCCGCCGCGAAGCGGAAACGGTCGCTGGCCCGCTCGCCGCCCTCGCTCGCCCGATCGCGCCGGATCGGCCATTCCTGCAACTGGCTGGCGTCACTGTCCGGCTGCTTGTAGCGCAGCCGCAGGAAGGCGATTTCCCCGCCGCGCGCCGCGCTGTCCGGCTTGGCGGGTTCCGCGTACCGCAGCGGCTCGGTCAGGCTCCCGCCGCTGCCTTTCAAGGCGATCTCGTACAGGGCCGTCACGGTATGGCCGGCGCCGATGTCGCCCGCATCCACCGCGTCGTTGTTGAAATCCTCGCGCCGCAAGACCCGGTTTTCGTAACCGATCAGCCGGTATTCCTCGACTGACGCGGGATTGAACTCGACCTGGATTTTCACGTCCTTGGCGATGGTCAACAGCGTGGCGCTCATCTGCTCCACCAGCACTTTGTTGGCCTCCTGCAAGGTATCGACATAGGCGTAGTTGCCGTTGCCGGCGTCGGCCAACTGCTCCATCAGGCGGTCGTTGTAATTACCGGCGCCAAAACCGAGCGTGGTCAGGGCAATACCGCTCTTGCGCTGGGTTTCCACCAAGTTTTTCAACGCCTCGAAGTTGACGGTGCCGACATTGAAATCGCCGTCGGTGGCCAGAATCACCCGGTTGACGCCGCCCGCCACGAAACCGTCGCGCGCCAGAGTGTAGGCCAGTTGAATGCCGGCTCCGCCGTTGGTGGAACCGCCGGCGCTCAACCGATCCAGCGCCGCCTCGATCTTGGCCTTTTGGCCGCCGGAAGTCGGTTCCAGCACCAGCCCCGCCGCGCCGGCGTAAACCGCGATCGCCACCTTGTCCTCGGGCCGTAACTGCTTGACCAGCAACTTCAAGGCCGGCTTGAGCAGCTCCAGCTTGTCGGGCGCGCTCATCGAGCCAGACACGTCGATCAGAAACACCAGATTGGCCGGCGGGAGCTTGGTTTTCGGCAAATCGTAACCCTTGATGCCGACCGCCAGCAGCAGGGTTTTCGGATTCCACGGCGTCGCCGCCAGTTCGGTGTTGACGCGAAACGGCGGCTGGCGGCCGTCGGGCAGCGGATAGTCGTAATCGAAATAATTGATCAGCTCCTCGACCCGCACGGCGTCGCGCGGCGGCAGTTGGCCGTTGTTGAGAAAACGGCGGACGTTGGCGTAGGAGCCGGTATCCACGTCGATGCTGAAAGTCGAAACCGGCTGCTCGGCGGCCCGTTTGACCGGATTTTCCTCGATGGAAGCGTAGTTTTCCCGGTCGGTCGGTTGGCTGGGGGCGCGTAGCGCATCCAGTTCCAGAGCGGCTTTTGCCCGTTCGGCTCGCCCGCCGAATACGGGAGCCATCTTGGCCTCCGCATTCGGGCGCTCTTTTAATATGGCGGCGGGCGGGTGGGCCGCTGCGGGCGAGGGCGAGGCCATGATCGCCGGGGCTTGCGGCGACTGGAGGTTCAGCGGGGAGTCACGCGCCTCCCCGTGCAGTCGGACAGCGCCGCTGGCCGAGCGCGCCGGACTCTCGGTCGCACCGACGCCCCCAGACCGTTTCTCGCTGGGCGAACATCCCACCAACAGGCCGGCGATAAGGAGCGCATACCACAATGACTTCGACATAAGCTGGACCTCGCGACGATTTTGGAATTCACCGCTACAAACGTCACGGCCGCTAAAATGGGGTTAACCGTCCGCCCGGAAACCGGCTTGCTGTTTGCGCGAGCCTAGCCCATTATTTATGGGATTGCACGACGCAAATCCCGTACAAGATACTCAATTTCATGGAAATCCAGATTCCCGGCTACCGGATCGAAAAAGCCATCGGCAAAGGCGCCATGTCCACCGTCTACCTGGGCGTTCAGGAATCGCTCGAACGGCCCGTGGCGCTGAAGATTCTCAGCCCCCGCTTGGCCGACGATGCCACCTTCACCCAGCGCTTCATCAAGGAAGCCCGCATCATCGGCAAACTGGGCCACCCAAATGTCGTCACCATCTTCGATGCGGGCAACCACGAAGAGCTGTTCTACATCGCGATGGAATACCTGGAAGGCGCCACTTTAAAGGAGCGCATCAAGACGGGCCTGAGCCCGGAGCAAGCCGTGAATATCCTGCGGCAAATCGCGCAAGCGCTGGGCTGCGCCCACCAGCAAAACTGCATCCACCGCGATATCAAACCCGCCAACATCATGTTCCGCAACTCAGAAACGGCGGTGCTGTCCGATTTCGGCATCGCCAAGAACCTGGAAGATAAAACCCAGTTGACCGCCGTCGGCTGGCGGATCGGAACACCCAATTACATGAGTCCCGAACAGGCGCTCGCCAAGCCGGTGGACGCGCGCAGCGACTTGTACAGCCTGGGCGTGGTGTTCTACGAAATGCTGACCGGAACCCGGCCCTATCAGGGCGCGGACGCTTTCGAAACCGCCATGCTGCACATCAAAGGTCCGACGCCGATCCTGGAAGCGCCGTTTGGCCGTTTCCAGCCGATCATCGATCGGCTACTGGCCAAAGATCCCGCCAACCGCTTTGCCAGCAGCGAGGAACTGATACGGGCCTTGGAGCAGCTAGCTAGTCAGCCGGTGGCCACCAAGCCGGAACTCTCGCCAACGCGACCGCTCCTCCCGCACCTTGCCAGTCTGGCATCCTCCCACCTGAAAGCAGCGTACCTCCGCCTGAAAGCAGCGTACTTCCGCCTGAAAAAACGGACGCCGAACTAAAGCGGGACGAGCTTTGGCCTCCGTCTTCAACGCCGTGACCGCTCAGTAAGTCATGCAAGCGGCGTTGAGCACCCCGACCGCCAGCGACAGCGCGCCGAGAAACACGCCGGGCGCGACCTTGCCGGCGGGAATATCGCGCGCCAGTTCCGGCAGCAACAGCCGCGCCGCCAGAAAAACCAGCAGTTGCACCACCAGGGCGATCACGCCCCAGACCACCATATCCAGCAGACTGACGCTGTGGGCGATGGCGCTGGCCAGCGGCAATACAAACCCCAACATCGCGCCGCTCAGGCTGGCCGCCGCCGCCGGATTGCCCTGGCGGATCAGCGTCAGTTCGCGATAGGGCGTGAGGCCGATATACATCAGGACAAACAGCGCGAACAGGCCGACGGCGGCAGCAAAATACGCCAAGAACGCCGGCAAGCCGGCCAGGGATTGGGTCAGCATGAATCTCTTTCCTTCGGATTGAGCAAGCGTCAGGAAAGAATAGCCCAAACCAATTCCTGGCTGGCCCTTCAATTCTTCCGCGCACACCCTCGCCGCCACGGACGAAAACGTTTGACGGCGCGTCCGACGGCCGCTCAGATAGGGCGAAACCGCTCCTCGGCGATCACGTCCGCGACTTCGTTGGTGGGCCGGCGGTCAAGCCGCGAACGCTCGAAAATCTCGCTGAGGTTATCCGCGATCCGTTCGATGTGCGCCACCAGTTTGGCGCGGTCGAAGCCGATGCGCTCGTGATAAATGTCGATGATGCCGCCGGCGTTGATCGCGTAATCCGGCGCGTAGAGCACCCCGCGCTGCATCAGCGCCTGGCCGTGACGCGGTTCGGCCAATTGGTTGTTGGCCGCACCCGCCACCACCCGCGCCCTCAGTTGCGGCAGGGTTTCGTCGTTGAGGATGGCCCCCATGGCGCAGGGCGCGAACACTTCCACATCCAAACCGTAAATATCCGCCGGGGCGACCACGGTTGCGCCGAGTTCGTCGGCGGCGCGCTGCGCGTTGTCGGCGTACAGATCGCACACCCACAGCTTGGCACCGGCGGCGGCCAACTGGCGCGCGAGGTCGAACCCGACGTTGCCCACGCCCTGCAAGGCGACCCGCACGCCTTCCAAGCCCTCGCCGCCGAGCGCGTATTTCACCGCCGCCTTGATCCCCACGAACACGCCGTAGGCGGTGGCGGGCGACGGATCGCCGCTGCGCATCCCGTTGTCGGACGGCTTGTCTTCGATCCCGGCGACGTGCCGGGTGATGCGCGCCATGCATTTCATATCCTGGACGCTGGTGCCGGAATCCTCCGCGCCGATATAGCGGCCGCCGAGCCGGTCGATGGCCCGCGCCATCGCTTCGAGCAACGCGGTCGTTTTCTGGGTGCGCGGGTTGCCGATGATGACCGACTTGCCGCCGCCGAGCTTGAGATTGGCCATCGCCGATTTGTAGGTCATGCCGCGCGAGAGGCGCAGCGCATCGCGCACCGCCTCGCCCTCGTCGGCGTAAGGCCACATGCGGCAACCGCCCAGCGCCGGGCCGAGATTGCAGTTGTGGATGGCGATGATGGCTTTGAGGCCGGCTTTATCGTCGGAGCAAAACACCACTTGTTCGTGATCGGCAAAATCGCGTTCGGCGAATACGGACATGTCTGTCTCCTGGGTAAGGATGGTGACAACGAACCGCCCGCCCCGACCCCGGCTTTTGGCCGAGAGGACGGAGCGAGCGGCCATCGGGTTCAAGGTTATGGTTCGATCTGCGCCGCGCGGTCAACGCCGCGCGCGACAGCGGTCGTTCGGCTCATCCGGTCAACGCGACCTCTCGCTCGACGGGCGACCCGACGCCGGCAGCGGCCGGGCGTCGTTGGTGGAAAGCACCCAACAACGCTTTGCGCCGCTGGCGGGCGCGCTCGACGTAACGCGCCTTGATGTGACCGTAACCGCGCATCCCCTGCGGCAGCGCCGCCAGTTCGACGGCGGTTTCCAGATTGTCGGGCCGCAGATGGGCCAGAACTTCCTCCAGCGTCCGCTCGTACTCGGCGATCAGTTCGAGATCGCGCTGGCGTTCGGCGCTGTAGCGGAATGGATCGAGCGGACTATTACGCAAAAAGCGCAGCTTCGCCAAGCCGCGAAACGCCGCCATCATGTACGGCCCATAACGGCGCTTGGTCGCGATGCCGGTCACTGGGTCGGGCTTGGCCCACAGCGGCGGCGCGAGGTGGAATTTCAGCGTGTAATCGCCCTCGAATTGCGCGTCGATCTGCCGGAGAAAATCGCTTTCGGCGTACAGGCGCGCGACCTCGAATTCGTCTTTGTAGGCGAGCAGCTTGTGATAGCCGCGCGCGACCGCCTCGGCCAACAGCGCTACCCCCGGAGCGACGGTCGCCTCGGCGTGGCGCGCCCGCTCGACCAGCGTCCGGTAACGGCGCGCGTAGGCGGCGTTTTGATAGGCGGTCAGATGCTCGACGCGGCGCGCGATCACCTCGTCCAGCGCCTGCGACAACCGCCGGTGCTCTGGCGTATCGCCGGCGGGCGTGGCGGCTCGCGCCACCGCTTGCGGGTCGTGCGCGGCGCGGCGGCCCCACTGAAAGGCCAGCCGGTTCATCTCGACGGCGGAACCGTTGATCTCGATGGCCCGCAGGATCGCCTCGGCCGACACCGGCACCCAGCCGCGCTGCCAAGCGTAGCCCAACATGAACAGGTTGGTGGCGATGGCGTCGCCGAGCAAGGCGGTGGCGGTGCGGCTGGCGTCGAGAAACTCGGCCCGCCCGCCCGTCGCCTCGTCGATTTGCTGCTCCATCGCCGCCAGCGGAAATTGCGGGTCGGGATGGGCGGTGACATCGCCGGTCTTGGCCTGGGCCGCGAAGCCGCGCACGAATTCGCTGGTGACCGAGCGCGTGCTGTTGATCACCGCGCGGGTGAAGCCATCGCGCATCTTGGCGAGCGATTCGTCGCTGGCGGAGACCACCAGATCGCAGCCGATCACGGCGTCGGCCTCGCCGGCGGCCACCCGCGCGGCGAACAAGCGCTCTTGCCGGTCGGCGAAGCGGACGTGCGACCACACCGCGCCGCCTTTTTGGGCGAGTCCCGCCATGTCGAGCACCGACACGCCCTTGCCCTCCAAATGCGCCGCCATCCCCAACAGCGCGCCGATGGTGATGACGCCGGTGCCGCCCACGCCGGTCACCAGAATGCCCCAAGGTTCCTCCAGCGTCGGGATCCGCGGCTCGGGCAAATCGGAAAAATCGGCCGCGCCGACGCCTTTGCCCCGGCGCAACCGGCCACCCTCGACCGTGACGAAGGACGGGCAAAAACCTTTCAGACAGGAGAAATCCTTGTTGCAGCTCGATTGGTCGATGGCGCGCTTGCGGCCGAATTCGGTTTCGACCGGCACCACCGCCATGCAGTTGGATTTTTCGCTGCAATCGCCGCAGCCTTCGCAAACCGCCTCGTTGATCACCACCCGCAGCGGCGGGTCGGCCAGCTTGCCGCGCTTGCGGCGGCGGCGCTTTTCCGCCGCGCAGGTCTGATCGTAGACGATAACGGTCACGCCGGGCCGCTCGCGCAATTCGCGCTGCACGGCGTCCAGTCGATCGCGGTGATAGACCGGCACCTCCGGCGCGATGCCTTGGCGGTCGGCATATTTGTCGGGCTCGTCGGTGACGATCGCGATCCGCCGCACCCCCTCGGCGGCGAGCTGGCGCGCGATGATCGGCACGGTCAACTCGCCGTCGTGCGGCTGGCCGCCGGTCATCGCCACGGCGTCGTTGTAGAGCAGCTTGTAGGTGATGTTGACCCCGGCGGCGACCGACGCCCGGATCGCGAGCGAGCCGGAGTGGGCGTAGGTGCCGTCGCCGAGGTTCTGCAGGAAGTGCGGGAGGCTGGAGAACGGCGACGCGCCGATCCACTGGGCACCCTCGTTGCCCATCGCGGTGATGCCGAGGATGTCGCCGACCTCGTCGGGGGGCATGAAGACGGCGAGCAC
>DPWB01000086.1:3036-4845 GCA_003527885.1 Candidatus Competibacteraceae bacterium | reverse complement strand
AGCGGAGCGGGTGGCCCACCTGAAAGGACTCCGGCAGCGCTGGGAAATCGCTTGCAACACGGCGCTCGCCCAAGCGGGCCATACCGAACGGATCGACCTGCGTAGCCACGCCGAGCGCGGGCTCACCCTCCCACCGGAACGTAAACAACTCCCCAGCGAATGGCGGCGACCCGAAACACGGGTGGCGGTACTGGCCTTCCGGCAGGCCCGCGCCGAGCACGCAAAGGCGCAAGCCGAAATGGCCGAAACTCTACCGGACCCCAGCGCGGTGATTGTCCAGCTTGAAGCCGAACGGCGGCGGCGAGCCGAGGAAGCCGAGTGCCAGGCCGAACGCCAGCGGCAGGCCGAAGAGGCGGTCCTACTGGCCCTGAAGGACGCCAAGACGGCGCTGCTGGCGGAAATACCGACGTGGGCCGATGCGGCGGTGCTGGACTACGCGGATCGAGTGATGGCCCAAAACCAGACAGCCCCCGAGCAGCGAGCGGGCATCCGCCAGGACTTAACCCAAACTTTGATCGACGATGTGACGCGCAGGGGTCACCCGCCGACCTCATTGCCGGTCGAACTGTTCGAGGCGGCGGCGGATGACTGCTTGGGGCCGATGATGGCGCGCTGTCGACAGGCACGGATAGAACGAGAACGGCAAGCCGAAGTCACCCGGCAGGCGGAAGCCGCCGAGGCTGAGCGGCAGGCTGAGCGGCAGCGGCAAGCCGAAGCCGAGGAGCAGCGAATCCGACAGGCAAAAGAAGCCGAGCGGCAACGCTTGCTGGCCGTGGATGTGAGCGCGCTGACGCGGCAGCGGGCGCAATGGCAGACCGAGCTGGAAAGGCTACAACAGACCAGACCGCCGAGCGCGGACTGGCTGGCGACGGGTTGGGCCGGATGGTCCGAGGCGCAGGCCAAGCGGGATCAGGCGCTACAGCAGCTCAATGCAGTCACCAAGGCGTTTACGGATTGGGATAAATCGGCGGCGAGCTGGTTCGGACTAAAGCGTGGAGAGCGGCGGGAATGGGACGCGCGCATCCAGCAAGCCAAAGCGGACTTGGATCTCGCCACGAAAGCGGTCGTGGCGGCCCAGCGGCGGCTTCCTGATCTATTGCCGCAGGCCCGCGCCGAGGTGCAAAGGCAAGCTGATGAGCAACAGCGGCAAATGGCCACGTTACGGCGGCAAATCACGGACTGTGAGTGGCTGATGAAACAAGCGGCGACGGAGCAATCGAAAGCGCTGTCGGATCATCAAGCGCTAGAATTACCCTCGATCTCCTATCCAAAACCGAGGTTTCCCACACCGGGAGGATAAGCGCAGTCCATCAATAACCGCGTTTTTGTTCCCAAGCGTCCAAAGCCTCACGCAGTAATTCGTTCAATTTGAGGTCCGCTTCGGCAGCGCGTTGACGGAAGCGGCGGCGGAACTCGGTATCCACCTTGAAGTTCAGTGGCGCACTGGCCGATGGCGATTTGGGCGAGCCAGTCGGTGGGGGTCCCACGACATCAGCCGGCGGGCTGGCTTGGCCCTTGACGGCCACCAGGGAGGAGGACAGATCGGCGGTTTTCTTTCTAGGCATCTTTCGTTCCTGCTCTCTTTCGTGTTTTCTTGCTATCGTTTATTCGATTTTTCACGAATCTCCAAAGCTCGGCCATTTCCCCCGCGCTACGCCCTTTCGGGTCAGTCTCCAGCACCGTGCGTCCGTCGATCATCGAGGCGGCATAGTCCACCCGGTCGTACACAACGGATGGCGCGACGATGCCGTGTTCGGATAGCGCCGCCATCGCCTGCACGGTCAAGCGGCTGTTGGGCTTGGCCTGCGT
>DPWB01000086.1:2571-2717 GCA_003527885.1 Candidatus Competibacteraceae bacterium | reverse complement strand
GGACTGGGGCGCGTCGGAATCAACACGAAATCCGCCTGAGCGATGACGGTGCGGATGGACTCGGTAATGGCGGGTGGGGTATCGATGAAGGCATAGGTATAACCGGCTTGCCCCAGGGCGTCCCGTTTTTCGGAAAGCGCCTTGAG
>DPWB01000086.1:0-2208 GCA_003527885.1 Candidatus Competibacteraceae bacterium | reverse complement strand
AACGAGGCTTGCGGGTCGGTATCGATCAGCACGCAAGGTCCATCCCCTGCCCGCTCAGCCGCAACGGCCAGATGCGCGGCCAAGGTGGTTTTGCCGACTCCCCCTTTCTGATTCGCCAAAACGACCGTTTTCATTTTTTCGGTTTTTCTTCTTAACCAGAAGATTGATTTTGTATTTTTCGTTGAAAAGCATAGATAAAATAAAAACAGAAAGCACGATTTCTTGTTATCGTTATAGACAATTCAGGTACTTGATGCCGATGGATACCCAGTTCTGGACTGACGTGAGGGGTACAGCATGCCCGCAAAACGTGGCGATTTGGGAAGGGGGTCACTATCCTGTCACGGATAGGTGATGAGGAACCCTGAAACCGGAAGGACAAAACAGCATGGGCGTAAACGTAACAACGCCCCGTAACCTGATAGCTTTGGCGGGCAAAAGGTTACGAGGCGCGGTACCGAGTTCATGGGGGATCGGTCTATCTCATGGTAGCCGCCCCTCGGTTCGCATTCAAGCGCGAGGGTCGGTCCATGTTGCCGCAACCTGAACCGCTCCCCTCGCTGCTGGCCCGGCTGGACGAAGCCGCGCTCTATCATCGCGTCGGTGATCGCGGCTTTTTCACCCTCTTGTGGGCCGAACCCGACGCCGCGCCAGGAAACCGCACCCCGGCGCTGAAAATCCAGCGGGCCTATCGCCTTGATGTCTTGCCGCAGATCATCGCCGCCCTCGACCCGGAACGGGACACCTGGATCTCCCAGGCCGAGTTTCACCAGCCCAACCGCCGTATCGTCCACCTGCTGCGTCTGGGGCTATGTTTCGTCGATCTGGATACCTACAAGACCCCCCACGGCAAAAGTCGCCCAGAAACGCTCCTAGGCCAGTTCCTGGGCTATTGTGGGGACGAGGACGTGCCCTTGCCCTCGCTGGTGATCCATAGCGGGCGTGGCTTGCAGGCCAAATGGCTTCTGGAACGCCCTCTGCCCCGCGCCGCTCTGCCGCGCTGGAACGCCGTGCAAAAGGAACTGGTCGCCCGGCTCGCACCGTTCGGCGCCGATCCCGGCGCCCGGGACGCCAGCCGGGTCCTACGGCTGGTCGATACCGTCAACACCCGTTCCGGCGAACGGGTGCGGGTGCTCTGGGTGCAGCGGCACGCCGAGGACATCCGGCGCTATCCCTTCGAGTGGCTGGCCGAAACGTTGCTGCCCGTCTCGCGGGAGGCTCTCCAGCTCCAGCGGCAACATCCCACAGCACCGCGCCCCCCGCTGAAGATCCTGCCCGGTGGCAAAACCGGGAACCTGCGGGTCTTCTCCGGCCGACAACTGGCGTGGGACCGGCTGGAAGACCTGCGGACGCTCGCCCAACAGCGCGGCTGGATCGAACACGGCATCCCCCACGGCTACCGCTCCAAATACGTCCACTGGTGCCTCAACTTCCTGCTGCTCTCCGGTGCGGTCCCGGCCAATCAGCTCTATCTGGAAGCCCAGGCCCTGGTTCGGGAAGTCTGTCCCGACTTCAGCAAGGATGTCCGCTCCGTTCTCTCCACCCTGTACCGCAAAGCCAAAGCCTACGAAGCCGGTGAACGCATCGAATTCAATGGCCGCACCTATCCGCCGCTCTATACCCCTCGCAACCGTACCTTGCTCGCCCTGTTCGACGTGCAAGACGATGAAATGAAAGCACTTAAAACCATCATCACGCCGGAAGAAGCACGGAACCGAGATGCCGTGCGGAAGCAGCAAAGACGCCAAAAAGGAGGAAGTGCTAAGCATTTGATTTACCGAGAATCCGTAGAAAAGCGTCGGGCGCTAGCACGGTCGTTGCGTTCACAAGGCTTGTCTTGGGATGAGGTTGGAAAAGTCTTAGGAATCAATGCAGAAGCTGCTAGAAAGTTAGCCTCACGATAAAAAGCGGACAAGTCCGTCCGTATTACTAGTGGCGTAGCCCTTGGGTTTTTCGGGTTGGGGGTGTTTTTTCTGTAGGTGTGTTTGGAGGTCCAGCCGCCCAGCCATGGATGGCGTCCGTGAGCGCCAGGGAGGGCGCGAACGGGGGCGGCTCCGTCAGGGATGACGGCTTGTCCACGGTTTACAGGGATGGGGTGGTCACTGAACGGTGTTTAGGCTGTCTCTTATACACATCTCCGAGCCCACGAGACCGTACTAGATCTCGTATGCCGTCTTCTGCTTGAAAAAAAACAAAAAATAAAAAAAA
>DPWB01000162.1:12398-19287 GCA_003527885.1 Candidatus Competibacteraceae bacterium | reverse complement strand
CGGTCGGTTCCGATGAAATCGGCGCCAATGATGAACGCTTGGGCCAGACCGTCGGGGCTGGGTTGCACGGCATACGTGAGCTCGATGCCCCATTCGCGTCCGTCGCCGAGCAGACGCTGGAACTGCGTCGAGTCCTCCGGGGTCGTGATGACGAGGACTTCGCGGATACCCGCAAGCATGAGCGTCGACAGCGGGTAGTAGATCATCGGCTTGTCGTAGACCGGCATGAGCTGCTTGCTGACCGAAACGGTCAGCGGGTGCAGCCGGGTGCCGGAACCGCCCGCCAGTATGATGCCTTTGTAGGCCATTCGATATCCGTAAGGTTGGTTATCGAGGGAAAGAGCGCCGTGAGCGCGCCCTATTCGACCGTGACCGATTTGGCCAGATTGCGCGGCTGGTCGACATCGGTCCCCTTGAGGATGGCGACGTGGTAGGCCAGCAGTTGCAACGGCACGGTGAACACGATGGGCGCGATCGATTCCGGGACAGCGCCCAGCGACAAGACGTGGGTGCTGACGCCGCTGAGGTGCGTGTCGACCTCGCTGTCGGCGAACAGGAACAACTCACCGCCGCGCGCCCGCACTTCTTGCAGGTTGGACAGCACTTTTTCCAGCAAGCCGTCCTTGGGCAACACGCACACCACCGGCATGTCGGCGTCGACCAGCGCCAGCGGCCCGTGCTTGAGTTCGCCGGCCGGATACGCCTCGGCGTGGATGTAGGAAATCTCCTTGAGCTTGAGCGCGCCTTCCATGCCGACCGGATACTGCGGGCCGCGCCCCAGAAATAGGGCATGATGTTTTTCGGCGAAAAACTCGGCCAGCTTTTCGATGGCGTCGTTCAGTTCCAAGGCCTTTTCCAAGGCCCGCGGCAACAATTCCAGATCGCGCACTAGCGCCGCCTCGGCGCTTTCGCTCAAGCCGCGCTGGCGGCCCAACAGCAGCGACAGCAAGCGCAACGCCACCAGTTGGGTGGTGAACGCCTTGGTGGAGGCCACGCCGATTTCCCGGCCGGCGCGGGTCAGCAGCGCCAGGGCCGATTCGCGCACCAGCGAGCTTTCGGCGACGTTGCAAATGGTCAGGGTGGACAGATAGCCGCGTTCCTTGGCCGCGCGCAGCGCCGCCAGCGTGTCGGCGGTTTCGCCCGACTGCGAAATGCTGACGAACAAGGTGTCGGGCGGCGTCACCCCTTGCCGGTAACGGTATTCGCTGGCGACCTCGACCGTGCAAGGGATGCCCAGATGTTCCAGCCAGTAGCGCGCGACCAAGCCGGCGTGATAGCTGGTGCCGCAGGCGACGATGTGCACGCCTTGCACCCGTTCGAACAGCGGCCCCGCTTCTGGCCCGAAACTGTCTTCCAGCAACCGGCCCTGATGGATGCGCCCTTCCAGGGTTTCGGCCACCACGCCCGGCTGTTCGAAAATCTCCTTCAACATGAAGTGGCGATAGCCGCTCTTGCCCGCCGCGCTGCCCATCTGCCCCGAATAGGACAGCGGCCGCTCCACCGCTTGGCCGTCCCGGTCGTAAATCCTGAATCCCTCGCGCCGCACCTCGGCGACATCGCCCTCTTCCAGAAACACGAAACTTTGCGTGACCGGGGCCAGCGCGAACACATCCGAGGCGATGAAGTGCTCCCCGATACCGATCCCCAGCACCAGCGGGCTACCGGCGCGGGCCGCGATCAGCCGTTCCGGGTCTTCGCGGCAGAGCACGCCCAAACTGTAAGCGCCGGTCAACTGCGCCACGGTCGCGCGCACCGAGGAGAGCAAATCGGCGCCGTTTTTGCGCGAGTGCTGGTCGATCAGATGGGCGACCACCTCGGTGTCGGTGTCGGATTCGAAGCGGTAGCCGGCCGCGCCCAGCTTGGTCTTGAGCTCTTGGTAGTTTTCGATGATGCCGTTGTGGACCACCGCCACCGAGTTGTTGCTGAGATGCGGGTGCGCGTTGCGCTCGCACGGCTCGCCGTGGGTGGCCCAGCGGGTGTGCGCGATCCCGACCGGCCCCCGCACCGCCTCCTGCTGCAAGCGCTCCGCCAGGGCCTGCACCTTGCCGACCGCACGCACCCGATGCAGCTGGTCGTCGCGGCTGTCGAGGGTGACGATGCCCGCCGAATCATAGCCACGGTATTCCAACCGCCGCAGCCCTTCCAGCAGAATAGGGGTGACATTTCGTTCAGCGATAGCGCCAACAATTCCACACATAGTAATTTCTAACCACGCAATTTATGAATAACTATTAGACAGCTAGCTTTTAGACTAACGGCACGAGCGCCGAGGGACAAGCGGTTTGAGGTCCCCACCACCCCACGCTTTTTAGCGCGGAGCGGCATGTGACGGTACGTTGCATTTAATGTTCCAACACGAGTTGGCGGGTATGGCGGGCGATGACCAGCTCTTCGTTCGTGGGCAATACCCACACCGCCACCCGGCTGGCCGGCGCGCTGATGCGGCTGCGCCGCCCGGCGTTGGCGACTTCATCCAGTTCGATGCCCAACCAGCCTGACCGGGCGCACACCTGCTCGCGCACCGCCGTGGCGTTCTCGCCGATGCCGCCGGTGAACACCAGCGCGTCCAGCCCGCCCAGCGCCGCCGCCAGCGAGCCGAGTTCGCGGGCGATGCGGTAGGTGAAATAATCCACCGCCAGCTTGGCGTTGGGGTCGGCGCTCGCCAGCAGTTCGCGCATGTCGTTGCTGACGCCCGACAGACCCAGCAGGCCGGATTGTTTGTACAGCAGATTGTTCAAATCCCGCACGCCCATGCCGTGGCGTTCCAGCAGGTACAGCAACACGCCGGGATCGAGCGAGCCGCTGCGCGTACCCATCGGCAACCCTTCCACGGCGGTGAAGCCCATGGTGCTCGCCATGCTGTTGCCGTCTTGCATGGCGCACATGCTGGCGCCGTTTCCGAGGTGCGCCACCACCACCCGACCCGTGGCCGATGTTTCCATCTCTTCCGCCAAGGCCCCGGCGATGTACTCGTAGGACAGGCCGTGGAAGCCGTAGCGCTGCACCCCTTCCTGCCGGTAAATCTTGGGCAAGGCGAACACGCGCGCCAGCTCGGGCTGCCCGAAGTGAAAGGCGGTGTCGAAGCAAGCGACTTGCGGCAAATCCGGGCGCACGGCGGTCAAGGCGCGGATGCCGGCCAGATTGTGCGGCTGGTGCAACGGCGCGAGCGGGATGAAGGTTTCCAAACGCGCCATGATTTCCGGGGTCAGGCGTTGCGGGTCGCTGAACTCCTTGCCGCCGTGCACCACCCGATGCCCCGCCGCGACGATTTCAGGGAGTTCGGGCTTTTTATCGAGCCAATCCAGCAAGTCGCGCAACGCCATCTCATGGTCGTAAACTTCGCCATCCGACGAAGCTGAAGGCGCGTCGGTCGCCCGCCGGCGGTAATCGGCTCCCGCTTTCCGATACTGGCCGGACGGCGGGGCCGGACGGACCTCGGCCAACACCGTTCCGGCATGGTCGGACACCTTGAAACGGGGGCTTTCCTCGCCGATGCTCTCCAGCACGCCCCGGCAGACCGGCGCCAGATCGCTACCCGCCGCCGTCAGGGCGAACACCGAGAATTTGATGCTGGACGAGCCGGCATTGATCACCAGCAACCCTTTCGACATGCCCGCAACCCTCACGCGCGACCGGCTTTATTGATCCAACGATCCCAGTAACCGAGATTCGGAATACGCCAGCGTCCGGTCTTCCGCGGGTTCAGGTTTGTCGAGACGGTACGAGTTCGCTCGCAGATACGCCTGGAATTGCTCGCCCAGTTCGGGATGGCGTGCGCCGTATTCGACGGTCGCCACCAGATAGCCGAGCTTGCTGCCGCAATCGTGACGCCGGCCCGAAAATTCGTAGGCCAGCACTTGTTCTTCATTCAGGAGCGCGGCGATGCCGTCGGTCAACTGGATTTCGTTACCCGCGCCGCGCGGGATGGTTTGCAACAAATCGAAGATGCGCGAAGTCAGGATATAGCGGCCCACCACCGCCAGATTGGACGGCGCATCGGCCGGTTTCGGCTTCTCGACGATGCCGTCCACATTGTTGAGCCGGGCGGCGAACGGCAAGGGATGGACGATGCCGTACTTGTTGGTTTCCTCTTGTGGCACCCGCTCCACGCCCAGGATCGAGCACTGGTATTTGTTGAACTGGCGAGCCATTTGGCTGAGCGCGCCACCTTCGCTCGGATCTTCCTCGATCAAGTCATCGGCCAGGATGACCGCGAACGGTTCGTTGCCCACCACCGGCCGGGCGCACAGCACGGCGTGGCCCAAGCCCAGCGCTTCGGCCTGACGCACGTAGACGCATTCGACGCCGGTGGGGACGATCTTGCGCACCATGTCCAGCAGATCGGTTTTGCCGCGCATTTCCAGTTCGACTTCCAACTCGTAGGCCTTGTCGAAATGGTCGGCGATGGCGTTTTTGGTGCGGCCGATGATGAACACCAGGGTATCCACGCCAGCCGCCACCGCTTCCTCGACACCATACTGGATCAGGGGTTTATCCACGATGGGAAGCATTTCCTTGGGGCTGGCTTTCGTCGCCGGCAGGAACCGCGTCCCAAGGCCGGCTACGGGGAATACCGCCTTGCGCACTTGCCGTTTCACCTCGTTCACCTCTCTGGTTTTGCTGGCTGGCTGGGTTGCCGATGGCGGTGCATTGTCCGGCATCGCGTCCGGTCGGACAAGTAAAAACCCCGCAAGATCGCCACCCGGGCAAATGGTCGGTGACGATACCTGATGTATCCTGCGTTTTTTCACCCTTGATGGAGTCTGCCATGTCGTCTTGTTCGAGCCGGTGCAGCTGGGGAATTACGCTCGCGGAACCGGGTGGTGCGGCAATACCCCAAGGACGTCTTCCATAACGAGCCAAACTAGAAGAGACTTTTAGTGGAGGTCATGATGGTCGAGCAACGCCAGAGTTGGAGCGTGGAAGAGAAGTTGGCTACCGTACTGGCGGTTTCGAGCGAGCGTCAGAGCGTGGCGCAAGTCAGTCGCCAGCGGGGCGCACGCCAAGAGGAGTGGGGCAGCGTCCACGCTGCTGGAAGGGCATCGGCGGTTGCCGGCCCCGAGACCGGCACAACCGCAAGGCGGCTGAGTTGATTTTTAAATACCGCACTTATGCGTAGCAGATGTTTGCCAAGACTCACCTTCACCGCTACCGCAACTTGCTGAAATATCTGCCGGTTCTCCCTGCAATCGGCCTTCTGGTTGTCCTGTGCTACCGCTTTTGGCCCACGGTCTCTCCGCTCGGCCCGCCCGTTATCATTTCCCGCGCGGAATGGGGCGCGGAACCGCCCGATCCGCAGTTGCAAAATCCGATGAGCCGCGAGGTGTTCAATACCGTGGTGGTGCACCATTCCGCCATGGCGCCTTACGAAGGCCCGCGCGAAATTCAATACGCGCACATGCACGAGCGCGGCTTTCTGGATATCGGCTATCACTTCGTGCTCGACGGGCGGGGCCGCATTTACGAGGGCCGGAACCTGGCGGTGCACGGCGCTCACGTCCGAGAGCATAACGCCGGCACCCTGGGCATCGTGCTGATGGGCAACTACGAAGAGCTGACGCCGAGCGCCGAGCAGGTGGACCGCCTGAAATGGCTGGTCCGCGAACTCATGCAACATCACCCGCTCACCCATCTAGCCGGCCACCGCGACTTGTTGCCGGGCAAAACGCTTTGCCCCGGCACGCATTTGGAACCGCTCCTCCCGGCGCTGGCCGCCGAACTGGGTTTGCGGTTCGGCGCGGGTGGCTACCTCGGCCCCGAACCCGCGCCGACCGCCCCGACAACGCGGGTTTCCAACCCGGCGGCCGCGCCCGCGCCCGGCGCAACTCCACACTGAATCCAGCAACAGCATCCCGCCCTCCATCGACCTCTGTCATAATCGCCGGCCATCGAGTTTTTCAAGAGCTGAAACATGGAGCATTTCGTTCGGTGGTTCCGGCAGGCCGGCCCCTATATCAACGCCCATCGCGGCAAAACCTTCGTGGTGCAATTCGGCGGCGCGGCGGTGGAAGCCGAGGACTTCTCGGGCCTGATTCACGACCTCGCTTTGCTGCACACCTTGGGTATTCGGCTGGTACTGGTGCATGGCGCGCGCCCGCAAGCCGAACAGCGTCTGCGCGAAGCCGGTCGCGAGCTGCGCTACGTCAACGGCCTGCGCCTCACCGACGCCGACGATTTGCGCTACGTCAAGCAGGCGGTCGGCCGGGTGCGCATCCGCATCGAGGCGCTGCTGTCGATGGGGGTCGCCAATTCGCCCATGCACGGCGCGCGGTTGCGGGTGGTGTCGGGCAACCTGATCACCGCCCGCCCGCTGGGCGTGCGCGAAGGAATCGACTACGGTTTTACCGGCGAGGTGCGGCGGATCGACGACCGGGCCATCCGCCTGTGGCTGGATCAGAACGCCATCGTATTGCTGTCGCCGTTGGGTTATTCGCCGACCGGCGAAATCTTTAACCTGAGCGCCGAGGACGTGGCGACCGCCACCGCCATGGCCTTGCGCGCCGACAAATTGCTGGTGTTGAGCGAAAGCCCGGCCTTGCGCCGACCCGACGGCCGGCCGATCCGCGAACTCAGCCCCAGCGATGCCGAGCGGCTGCTGGCGGCCAAGACCGCGCCGAACGAGGAAACGACCCGCCATCTGGAACAGGCCTTGCGCGCCTGTCAGGCCGGGGTGCGCCGCACCCATCTGCTCGAACGCGGCGTGGACGGCGCGCTGCTGCTGGAATTGTTCACCCGCGATGGCATCGGCACCTTGATCACCGCCGATATCTACGAGGGTTTACGACCGGCGGCCATCGACGACATCGGCGGCCTTTTGGCGCTGATCCAACCCTTGGAGGAGGATGGCGTCTTGGTGCGGCGCTCGCGCGAACGGCTGGAAATGGAAATC
>DPWB01000162.1:10670-12082 GCA_003527885.1 Candidatus Competibacteraceae bacterium | reverse complement strand
CCTTTTCCCGAGGAGCAAATCGGCGAGCTGGCTTGCGTCGCCATGCACCCCAATTACCGCAACAGCGGCCGCGCCGAGTCCCTGTTGCGCTTCATCGAACGCCAAGCGCGCGAACAAGGGTTGAAACGCTTGTTCGTGCTGACCACCCGCGCCGCGCACTGGTTTCAGGAGCGCGGTTTCGAACCGGCCGAGGTCACCGATCTGCCGGTTCGCAAGCTGGTGCTCTACAACTGGCAACGCCGCTCCAAAGTGTTCGTCAAAACGCTGTAAGCTAGCGGCGCATCAACCCTGTCGAGGACCCTACCCCATGCCGGCCACCGCCACGCCTTTGCGGATTGTCCAGATCACCGATCTCCACCTCAAGACCGAACCGGGGAGTCTGCTCTGGGGCGCGGATGTCGATGCGGGGCTGAACGCGGTGCTGGCCCATGTCCGACGCCGCAACCCCGCGCCCGATTTGGTCCTCGCCACCGGCGATCTGGTCGGCGACGAGCCGCTCGCTTATCACCGTCTGCGCGGGCTGTTGGAAACGCTGGGGCCTCCGGTCTATTGCCTGCCGGGCAACCACGACTTTCCCGCCGCCATGGCGCAGGCCCTGCGCGGCGGGCGGGTGCGCCGGGAACGCTATCTGGCCAGCGGCAACTGGCAACTCGTGTTGCTCGATTCCAGCTTTCCCGGCTCGCCGGTCGGCCATTTGGCGCGCGGCGAACTGGGCTTGCTGGACACCGCGTTGGCCACGCGCCCCGATCTGCATACGCTGGTGTGCCTGCATCACAACCCGTCACCGGTCGGCACGGCTTGGTTGGACACCATGACCGTCACCAACGGAGAAGCGCTATTCGCGATCCTGGAGCGCCATCCCCGAGTCCGGGCGGTGACGTGCGGCCACATTCACGGCGAATATGCCGGCCGGCGCGGCGCTATTCAGCTGTTGGCAACCCCCGCCACCAGCGTACAGTTCAAACCCAACACCCCAGACCCACAAGTCGACAACCTGCCGCCCGGTTACCGCTGGTTCGAATTGTATCCCGACGGGACGTTGCAAACCGGCGTGGAGCGGGTCGGCTAGCGAGCCGCAACCCGGGTTCGGCCGGAACCGGAGACGCGAATGCTGGCGATGGTGGCGGACGGAACCGGGGTGGATGGTCTTGGCATCCTTCCAACATTCAGTAGCCCGCGACTCGCAACGCGCGCCAGACGGGTGTACTCCCCGGCCAATTCTTGATAATGTCCGGTGCCTCGTCCAACTTGCAAATTAGCCAGCCGAACAACCGGCCTCGGCCCGGACTGAGAATTCCGAGCCACTTACTCTAGCTTAACCTAATGAACATCAAAGACAATCTCGTAAGACACTATCTCTGGCTGCGCCAGTACGGCCTCAACGACTCTCATAGCGGCAATGCGTCAGTGCG
>DPWB01000162.1:6608-10426 GCA_003527885.1 Candidatus Competibacteraceae bacterium | reverse complement strand
CCCGGCTGCATCTGGCGGTCTACCAATCCAACCCTCAAACCCTCGCCGTGCTGCACAGCCACGGCCCCTATTCCGTGGCGATGACCATGGATAACGAGGAATTTCTGCCCGCCGATTTCGAAGGCCAGTTGTATTTCAGCCGGGTGCCGGTGCTGACTATCCCTTACGACCAGTACGAGGCCCGCTCGCCGCGCATGGTGGCCGAAGTGTTGATGGATTATCCCATCGCCGTGGTGCGCGGCCACGGCGTTTACGCCTGCGCCGACAGCCTCAACCTCGCCTATAAATGGACTTGCTCGCTGGAACTGTCGGCCAAGACCGCATTCATCGCCCAGCAGGCGGGGAAAATTTAATCGGGCCGGTCCCTTTCTCCCCCGTCGGGGAACAAATACGCCAGCAGCGGCCTAAGACCACCCTTAATCATCTCTTCGGAATCGGGCTGTTTGATGGCGCGAACCATCAAGCCCTCAAAGAAGCATTGCAGCACGAACACCCGCTCCCGTATTTCGGCGTCCGCCAGCCCGCAACCGGCGTTTTTTTCCCAGGCCCGCACCAGCCAGGCACCGATTTCAGCCCGGATGCGCCGGTCGGCGGTACGCAGCGCCTCGGCCACCTGCGGGTCCCGGTGAGCCAAGGCGGCAATTTCGAGAAAAAGCCCCGGAGACCGCATCTCACACTCACGGCGTCGCCAATCCCGGAAACGCTCCACGATCCGGTTGGCCACCGCCTCTGACACCTGCTGCAACTGCCTGATATCGGACTGCACGTCAGCCAAGTGCCGTTCGATGATAGCGAGGATGATGGCGTTCTTGCTTTCGAAATAGCGATAAATCAGGCCCGCGCTGACGCCGGCTGTCTCCGCGATGCTGGCCATGTTGGCCGCGTGAAAACCGCTCTCGACAAAACAGTGCCGCGCGGCGCGGAGGATGCGCTCGCGCTGTGCCTCGCACCGGGCCTCCGCCTTGGATTTCCGCGAAGCGTCGCTCACCGACCGCGCTCCTTCCAACCCCCCCCCAGCACTTTGTAAAGGGTGAGGCGGTTGGTCTGTCTGGAGAAACGGGTGGCGAGTAAGCCCTGCTGCGCGGCGTACAGGGTGCGCTGGGCGTCGAGCAGTCCGAGATAGCTGTCGCGACCCGCCTGATAGCGGATGCGCGACAGCCGTTCGGCGCGGGTGGCCGCCTCGACCAGCGCCCGCTGGGCTTCATATTGCTTGGTGAGCGTAACCGCGGACGCCAGGGCGTCGGCCACTTCGCGAAACCCGGTCTGGATAGATTTCTCGTACTCCGCCAGCGCGATGTCGCGATCCGCAACCGAGCTATCGACAGTCGCCCGTAAGCGTTCGCCCTGAAAAATCGGCACGTTGAGCTGCGGGATAAAGCTCCACAGCAAGGTGCCGTTGCCAAACAGTTTGGACAGGTCGCCGCTGGCCGACCCCACGCTCCCCGTCAGCGAGATGGACGGAAAGTAGGCGGCGCGGGCGACGCCGATGTTGGCGTTGGCGGCGCGCAGCCGATGCTCCGCCGCTTGCACGTCTGGGCGACGCAGCAGGGTTTCCGACGGCAAGCCGGCCGGCGGCGCGACCAGACCGATCATCCCGCCGTTGAGTCCCGCCGGAAATAATGCGGCTTCCACCGGCGCACCGACCAGCAGGCCAAGCGCGTTGACAGCCAGCACGACCTGGCCCTCATAGCGGGCCACATCGGCGCGCGCCGACTCGACCTGGGTGCGGATTTGCTCTACATCCAGGCCCGACACCGCCCCCAGGCTAAACCGTTTTTCGATCAGCGCATACGAGTCCTGATAGTTTTTCAAGGTCGCCTGGCTGAGGCCGAACAGCTCGTGATCGGCCGCCAGCGTCAGATAGGCATTGGCGACTTCGGCCACGAGCGCCAAATGGACGGCGCGGCGCACGGCTTCCTGCGCCAGATACTGTTGCAAGGCGGCATCGCTCAGGTTACGCAGCCGCCCGAACAGATCCAGCTCGAAACCGGTGACGCCGATGCCGGCGCTGTAGCTGCTGGGGGCCGGAGTATCGCCGCCAATACGCTGCAAGGTAGCGTTGGCGTCGACCCAAGGCAACCGCTCGGAACGCTGGATGCGATATTGGGCGCGGGCCTTTTCGATATTCAGAACCGCCACCCGCAGATCGCGGTTGTTGGCGAGCGCGCGGGCGATCAACGTCCGAAGGTTGGGATCGCGGAAGAAATCGCGCCAGCCGATGTCGGCGGCGGCCCGCGCCGGTAATTCGGCCTCCCAGACCACGTCCGCCAGCGGCGCGGACCACCGCGGCGGCAACCCTGGATCGGCGACCGGCAGCGGCGGCTCCAGCGTGGCGCAACCGGCGCTGAAAACGGCTAACACCAGCACGCCCATTTTCCGGGTGAAATCAGCCATGAGCTTTCACTCCCCCGGCTGGAACCGCGTCCGGTGTTTCGGTAGCGACAGCTTTGGCCGCTTTCTTGCGTCCGCCAAACAGCCGCCGGATCACCAAGAAAAACAGCGGCGTGAAGAACATGCCGAGGAAGGTGCCGACGATCATCCCGCCGAGCACCCCGGTGCCGATGGCGCGCTGGGTACCGGACCCCGCGCCGGTGGCGATGGCCAGCGGCAGCACGCCCAGCCCAAACGCCAGCGACGTCATGACGATGGGCCGCATCCGGTCGCGTACCGCATTCATGATCGAGGGGATCAACTCCAGGCCGCTTTCCAGGTTGGCCTTGGCGAACTCGATGATCAGAATGGCGTTTTTACTGGTCAGGCCGACCGTGGTCAGCATCGCGACCTGGAAGTAGACGTCGCGCTCCATGCCGCGCATCCAGGTGGCCAGCACCGCGCCCAACACGCCGAGCGGGGCGACCATCAGCACCGCCGTCGGGATCGACCAGCTCTCGTACAGCGCTGCCAGACAGAGGAACACCACCAGCAGCGACAGCGCGTAGAGCAGCGGCGCTTGCGCCCCGGCCGCCCGTTCCTGATACGACACCCCGGTCCACTCGATCCCGATGCCCGGCGGCAACTGCCCCGCCAGCCGTTCGACTTCCGCCATCGCCTCGCCGGTGCTGACGCCGGGCTTGGGTTCGCCGTTGATCTCCATGGCCGAAACGCCGTTGTAGCGCTCCAGACGCGGCGAGCCGTAGATCCAGCGCGAGGTGGCGATGGACGACACCGGGGTCATTTCGCCCTTGCTGTTGCGCACCGACCAGCGGTCGAAATCTTCCGGCGTCATGCGGAACGGCGCGTCGCTTTGCAGATAAACCCGCTTCACCCGGCCCCGGTCGAGGTAATCGTCGATGTAGCTCCCGCCCCAGGCGGTGGCCAGCGTGGCGTTGATGTCCGCCGTCGACAGCCCCAGCGCGGCGGCTTTCTGGACATCGACGTCGATCCGCAGTTGCGGCGTGTCTTCCTGGCCGTTGGGGCGCACGTTCATCAGCAGCTTGCTTTGCGCCGCCGCGCCCAGCAGTTGATTGCGCGCCGCCAACAGGGCGTCGTGACCGAGACCGACGTTGTCCTTGAGAAAGAAGGCGTAGCCGTTGGCGCGGCCCAAATCCGGCACCGGCGGCGGCGGAAACGCGAAGGCCCGCGCGTCCTTGAGCTGCATCAGCGCGCCCATCGCCCGACCGGCCACCGCGCCCGCGCTCAACGCCGGCGATTTGCGCTCCTCCCAGTCCTTGAGCTTGACGAAGGCCAGGCCGGCGTTCTGGCCGGAACCCGAAAAGCTGAAGCCCTGAATGCCGAACAGCGACTCGACCGCCTGGGTTTCCTTTTCCAGAAAATATTTTTCCACCTGGGCGATGGAGGCCAGCGTGCGCTGCTGGGTC
>DPWB01000162.1:6001-6538 GCA_003527885.1 Candidatus Competibacteraceae bacterium | reverse complement strand
GAGGCCAGCGTGCGCTGCTGGGTCGCGCCTGGCGGCGTCTGGATCAAGGCGAACAGAATGCCCTGATCCTCCGCCGGCAGAAACGCGCTGGGCAGCCGCAGGAACAGCATCGCCATCGCCGCGACCAGCGCCAGAAACACCAGCACGAAGCGGATCGGCCGCGCCAGAATCCCGCGCACGCCACTCTGATACCAGCGGCCGGTGCGATCGAAATTGCGGTTGAACCAACCGAAAAAGCCGCGGGTGCCGTGGTGCTCGCCCTGGTGCAGCGGCTTGAGCATGGTCGCGCACAGCGCGGGGGTGAGCACGATGGCCACCAGCACCGACAAGCCCATGGCGGCGACGATGGTGCCGGAGAATTGGCGGTAAATCACGCCGGTGGCCCCGCCCAGAAAGGTCATCGGCACGAACACCGCCGACAGCACCAAGCCGATGCCGACCAGCGCGCCGGTGATTTGATCCATGGATTTATGCGCCGCTTCCCTCGGCGACAGCCCTTCCTCGCTCATCAGCCGCTCGACGTTCTCCACCACCACG
>DPWB01000162.1:0-5750 GCA_003527885.1 Candidatus Competibacteraceae bacterium | reverse complement strand
CACCACGATGGCGTCGTCGACCAGCAGGCCGATGGCCAGCACCATGGCGAACATGGTCAGCATGTTGATCGAGAAACCCAGCGCCGACAAAATCCCGAACGTGCCCAGCAACACCACCGGCACCGCGATGGTCGGAATGAGGGTCGCCCGGAAATTCTGAAGGAACAGATACATCACCAGGAAAACCAGCACGACCGCCTCCAGCAGCGTCTCGACCACGCTCTTGATCGACGCCCGGACGAACGGCGTGGTGTCGAACGGCACCGCCGTGGTCAGGCCAGCGGGGAAATTCGGCTGGAATTCCTTGAGCTTGGCTTCCACTGCCCGCGCGGTGGTCAGGGCGTTGGCCCCGGTCGCCAGCGACACCCCGACGCCGGCCGCCGGTTTGCCGTTGAAGCGGGAAATCACCTCGTAGGTTTCGCTGCCGACTTCCACCCGCGCGATGTCGCCCAGCTTCAGCAGCGAGCCGTCGCTGTTGCTGCGCACCACGATCTCGCGGAACTGTTCGGGCGTTTCCAGCCGCTGGTTGGCCATGATGGTGGCGTTGAGCTGCTGCCCCGGCACGGCCGGCGCGCCGCCGAGCTGGCCGACGGTGACCTGTGCGTTCTGCGCCCGGATCGCCGCGATCACTTCGTTGGTGGTGAGGCGATAGGTGTCGAGCTTATTCGGGTCCAGCCAAACGCGCATGGCGTATTTGGCGCCGAACACTTGAAGCTGTCCGACCCCCTCGACCCGGCTCAGAGGGTCCACCAGATTGGTGACCACGTAATCGGAGATATCGTCGCGCGTCATGCTCCCGTCTTGCGAGATGAAGCCGACCACCATCAAAAACGAGATGGACGCCTTGGTCACCGTCACGCCCTGGCGCTGCACTTCCTGCGGCAGCAGCGGCATGGCGACTTGCAGCTTGTTCTGCACCTGCACCTGAGCGATGTCGGGATTGACGCCGTTTTGAAAGCTCAAGCTGATGCTGGACTGGCCGTTGGCCTGGCTGGTGGCGGACAGGTAGAGCAGCCCATCCAGGCCCTTCATGCTCTGTTCGATGATCTGGGTCACCGAATTCTCGACCACGGTGGCCGACGCGCCCGGATAGTTGGCGTTGATCTGAATTTGCGGCGGCGCGATGGTGGGATAGCGCTCGATCCCCAGCCGGGTGATGGACAGCGCGCCCGCTACCATGATCAGGATGGCGATCACCCAAGCGAAAATGGGCCGGTCGATGAAGAAATGCGCCATGGGCCGACCTCTCTAGGATTTCGCTTGACCGGACGCGCCGGACGCGGCCGCCGGACCTGGGACGGGCGGCGCGGCTCCGGCCTCGGCGGCTTGCACCGGCATCCCCGGCTTGACCTTCATCACCCCTTCGACGATGAGCCGATCCCCGGCCGCCAATCCCTCCTCGACCAGCCATTTGTCGCCGACGGTGCGGCTGACCTTGACCCGACGGGCTTCGACCTTGCCTTCCGCATCGACCACCAGCGCCGAGGCGTTGCCTTTCGGGTCGCGGGTGATGCCCTGTTGCGGCGCGAGCAGCGCGTTGGCGCGCTGGCCGGTGCTGACCACCGCCCGCACGTACATGCCGGGCAGCAACAGATCCTTGGGGTTGGGCACGATCATGCGGATCGCCGTGCTGCCGGTGGAGGGATCGACCGTCACCTCCGAAAACGCCAGCCGGCCCCGGTGCGCGTATTCCGTCCCGTCTTCCAAGAGGATGGTGGCCGGCACATCGGTCGTGCTGGCCAGGCTGCCCGCCGCCACTTCCTTGCGGATTTGCAGGATTTCGGCGCTGGATTGGGTGAGGTCGACATAGATCGGGTCGAGCTGCTGGATCGTCGCCAGCGGTGCGGTCTGGTTGGCGGTGACCAGCGCGCCTTGGGTGACCGACGATTTGCCGATGCGGCCTTGAATCGGTGCGGTGATCCGGGCGCGCTTCCAGATGACTTCGGCGCTGTCGACGGCGGCTTGGGCCACTTTCACATCGGCCTCCGCCTGGCGCAGCGCGGCGGTGGCGTCTTCGTCCTCCTGGCGGCTCACCGCGTTGGCCTTGACCAGTTCCGACGCGCGCTTGGCGGTCAGCCGCGCCGCTTCGAGCTTGGCTTGGGCCCGCGTCAGGCTGGCTTTCGCGCTGTTGTGATCCGCCCGGTAGGTCTCGTCGTCCAGTTGATAAAGCGGCTGTCCGGCCTTGACTCGCTTGCCTTCGTCAAACAGCAAACGCTCGACGATGCCGCTGACCTGCGGGCGGACTTCGGCCACCAGATACGGGTTGGTGCGTCCCGGCAACTCGCGGGTCAAGGTCACCGTTTCCGTCTTCAAAGTGACCACCGTGACGGCGGGTGGCGGCGGCGATGGAGCGGGCTGTTGCGCGCGGGCGTCGGTCCCGACCAGCAACACCAACAACAGAGACGATAACAAGCATCCCGATGGTACGCGCGTGAGCATGAGGGTGCGCTCCCGTATCCTAGGCGATGAAACATGGAAAATGAATGAACATTCATTCGATGATTTTTAGAGAGTGAACGCTCATTCAATAGATGTCAAGCCCGATGGAATCATTCGGGGCTTTTAGTACAGCCCTCGGTAAAGGCCCGTTCACAGCCGCAACCACCGCCACGCCACCAGCCAGCCTAAAACGCCCAGGGTCGCCGCGAGATCGAACATCGCCGCCGGCCCCAGTCCCACCCACAGATAACCGGCGGCGAGACTGCCCGCCGCATTCCCTACCCCGAAACCCAAACTGCTGTACAAGGCTTGGCCGCGTCCTTGCAACGATCCCGGAAAAAATTGATGGATCAGATGGATGGAAACCGCATGAAACACGCCGAAACTGAAGGCGTGCAAAGTTTGGGCAAACAGCAACACCGGCAAAGCGCCGGCCAAATGGCCGATCAGCAGCCAGCGCAACGCCGCCAGCGCCAGCGCCGCCAGCATCAGCCGGCGCGGCCCGAAACGCGGCAGCAAGCAGGGCAGGATCACGAACATGCCAACTTCCACCGTCACACCCAAACCCCACATCAAACCGATAAACTCGCGCGAATAGTCCAAGGTTTCCAGATAAAGCGAATAGAAGCCGTAATACGCGCCGTGGGCGGCTTGGTTGAGAAAACAGACGGCGAAAAACGCCACCACCACCGGCCGCCGTAACACCCAGCCGAGCCACGGCGGTTGCGGTATGCTCGATGCGGTTGACCGATCAGGGACCAGCAGACTGCTCGACCACAAGGCCGCAAACAACCCCAGCAACACCGCCGGGACGATGCTGGTTCCCCAAGCCTGCGTCGCGAAGCCCAACCCGACCGCCGCGCCGACGAAGCCCACCGAGCCCCACAAGCGGACCCGGCTATAACGATGGGCCTGCTCGCCCAGATGATCGAGCGTCACCGCCTCGAACTGCGGCAGCGCCGCGTTCCAGAAAAAACTGAACAGCACGGTCACCGACGCCAGCCCGAGATAAGAGTTGCCCGCCGGGTAAACGCCGGCAAACGCCAGCGCCGCCGCCAGACAGGCCCAGCGGATGACCCTCATCCGCCGGCCGGTGCGGTCGGCCAGCCAGCCCCACAGCGCTGGCGCCACCAGTTTGGTCGCCTGCGGTATCGCCAGCAATTCGCCGATCCGCGCCGGGCCGAAGCCCAACCACGCCAGATACGGACCCCAATACGGCAACAACACGCCCAAACTGGCGAAATAGATCAGGTAAAAACCGGATAGGCGCAGATACAGATGGACGGGCAACACGATTTTAGCGAGCGCGGAAATGTCCCTCTGGCGGGGCAAGAGGGTTGGGGTGATAGGGGAGTTAGCCGGGCAGCCCGTCTTGTGGGATAGCGCCCGGAATGAGCGGCGTTTCCGTTCGCACGTCACAATTCTGGGCGCGGTGGCGCAAGGCATGATCCGCCAGCACCAAGGCCAGCATGGCCTCGGCGATGGGGGTGGCGCGGATGCCGACACAGGGGTCGTGCCGGCCCCCGGTCACCACCGTCACCGGCTCCCCTTGCAGGTTGACGGTCCGCCCCGGCAGCCGGATGCTGGAGGTCGGTTTCAGGGCGATGCTGGCCACGATGTCCTGGCCGCTGGAAATTCCGCCCAACACCCCGCCGGCGTTGTTGCTCGAAAATCCCGCCGGGGTCATTTCGTCGCGGTGTTCGGTGCCGCGCTGTTCCACGCTGGCGAAACCGGCCCCGATCTCCACGCCCTTGACCGCGTTGATGCCCATCAGCGCGTGGGCGATGTCCGCGTCCAGCCGATCGAACACCGGCTCGCCCCAGCCGACCGGCACCCCGGTGGCCACCACCGTCACCCGTGCGCCGATGGAATCCCCGGACTTGCGCAGCGCGTCCATGAATTGCTCCAACTCCACCACTTTATCCGGGTCCGGGCAAAAAAACGGGTTGTGGTCCACCGCCTCCCAGACCAGTTTGAGCGGCCGGATCGGGCCAAGCTGGGCCAGATAGCCGCGGATCGCGACGCCGTAACGCTCGCGCAGGTATTTTTTGGCGATGGCCCCCGCCGCCACCCGCAGCGCGGTTTCCCGCGCCGAGGACCGGCCGCCGCCGCGATAATCCCGCAAGCCGTATTTCTGATGGTAGGTGTAATCGGCATGGCCGGGCCGGAACCGGTCCAGAAGGTCGCCGTAATCCTTGGAGCGCTGGTCCACGTTCTCGATCAGCAACCCGATCGGCGTGCCGGTGGTCCTACCCTCGAACACGCCCGACAGGATGCGCACCTGATCCGGCTCGCGCCGCTGGGTGGTATGGCGGCTCTTTCCGGGCCGACGGCGGTCTAAATCGGTTTGCAGGTCCGTTTCGGCCAAGGCCAAACCGGGCGGACAGCCATCCACGACCGCGCCGAGCGCCGGGCCGTGGCTCTCTCCGAAGGTGGTGACGGTGAACAACTTGCCAAACGTATTGCCAGACATCAGGAACCGATCCTTAACCCGCGTGATGGCCACCCTCCCGAGGAGCGGCGGCACGAGATTTGCTAATTTCCAGCTTGAAGATTATTTCACCAAATGGCATTTTTTAACGAAAATCGGGCAATTTCTTCCTGTTCAGCCCTATCATACCGCGCCAACCCAACGCTACGGACACTTGCTCGCCGTTCATTAACGAACGGGTGAGGCACAGCTTGTTGCAACGGCGAAACCCCGTGGCTGCATATCGGCCGCCGGAACGCGGCACCAGCCAGGAAAGGATTTGAACATGCGCATTCCAGGCTATCAAATCGAGCGCGAATTGGGCCAGGGCGGCATGGCGATCGTTTACCTCGCCATTCAGGAATCCCTGAACCGCCATGTCGCGCTGAAGATCATCAAGCCCATCCTGACGACCGACGAAGAGTTCGCTCACCGGTTCTTGCGGGAGGGGCGCATCATCGCGCAACTGAACGACGCCCACATCATCACCGTTTACGACATCGGTTCGCACGACGACATCTATTATCTGTCGATGGAGTATCTGCCGGGTGGCACCCTGCAACAGCGCATCCGCGAGGGCTTGGCGCTGAAGGACGCCCTGTCGATCACCCGCGCCATGGCCAGCGCCCTCCAGTACGCGCACGGCCGCAACATCATCCACCGCGACATCAAGCCTCAGAACATCCTGTTTCGCGAAAACGGCAGCCCGGTGCTGACCGACTTCGGCATCGCCAAGACGCTCGGCAGCAGCACCGTCATGACCCGCACCGGGCTGTCTATCGGCACGCCCCGTTATATGAGCCCGGAGCAGATTCGCGGCCAGACCGTGGACGCCCGCGCC
>DPWB01000218.1:3609-9464 GCA_003527885.1 Candidatus Competibacteraceae bacterium | reverse complement strand
CGGGCTGGAATCGCTGGTGCGCGAACGCATCGCGGCCGCGCTCAGCCGGGGCAAGGTGGACTGCAACCTCAAACTGCAAACCACCGGCGCGGGCCTGACCGCCATCACCCTGAATCACTCGCTGGTCGCGCGCTTGCTCGAAATCGCCGGCGAAGTGGAGCACATGATCGGGCCGGGCACCGGCTTGAAATTGGGCGACGTGCTGCGCTGGCCGGGCGTGGTCAACGAGGTCGAGCCGGATTTGGACGATATCAGGCAGGCTCTACTGATCTGTCTGGACGCGGCCTTGGCGGAACTGATCGCCACCCGCGAACGGGAGGGCCAACGCACCGCCGAACTGCTCCAGCAACGTTGCGAGGCGATCCGTGCCCAGGTCCAGCGCGCCCGCGCCCGCCGGCCCGAAGTGCAAGCCCGCTGGCGCGACAAGCTGTTGAGCCGGCTGGCGGATATCCCCGCCGAGGCCGACCCCGGCCGGCTGGAGCAGGAACTGGCGCTGATCGCGCAGCGCCTGGACGTGGACGAGGAACTCGACCGGCTGGACGCCCATCTCGACGAAATTCAAGAGGTGTTCGCCCGCCCCGAACCGGTCGGCCGGCGACTGGATTTCCTGATGCAGGAACTCAACCGCGAAGCCAACACCCTGTCCTCGAAATCCGCCGATACCGACACCACCCGCGCCGCCGTCGAACTCAAGGTGTTGATCGAGCAGATGCGCGAGCAGGTGCAGAACATCGAGTAGGTTGGGTCGCTGGTCGTAGACGGCCCGTTTAACGGCTTAAAGCGGAATTTGCTCGAACTTTGGTCTGCCAGTAACCCGCTTCCAGGGAATTCGAAATGCCGCGCGTCCCGCGAGCGCTCGGCCTGTTCCACGACATGTGGCCACCTCCGAAATCCCGACTCCTGGCATACTGAGGAAATTCAGACTACTCTAGTAAGAATTATTGGCCACTTGAGGAGACCGGTATGATGACTCGCCTATCACTGGTGTTGGCTTTGTTGCTGGGCTGTGCTAGCGCCGCGCAAGCCCAACGGCACGAGCAAGCGACGGACACCCAAAACTGGACCGCCGACGTTCAGACCGTGGTCGCCTGCGGCCCCGGCGGCGACAAGAAAGACCCCCCTTGACGGAATCTTCCCTCGAAACCCGCCGCTGGCGGGTTTTTTTATGCTGGAAGGCCCGCCACATCCCGCCGTCGCTGGTCCACTAACCCGTTTCAG
Organism: Candidatus Competibacteraceae bacterium; assembly: GCA_003527885.1. GTDB lineage: Bacteria > Pseudomonadota > Gammaproteobacteria > Competibacterales > Competibacteraceae > Competibacter_A. The sequence goes on along the minus strand of DPWB01000218.1, from coordinate 8,246 downwards.
CGGCTCGATTCAACGTGCTGGCCGCCACGCCCAAACAGCGGAAAATGCCAAATCCCGGCTTCGAGCAAGCAACCGCGCGATCGGCGGGGAACCTACCCACCGGCGGCAATTCATGACATTATCCGAAAGGGTATACCGCCCCGCGAGCGAGGAAAGTGGCGCAATCGAGCCGCGTGCACCGCTTCAACCAACCTTCCTCATTCCCCGATGTCCAATCAATAACCCGATGATTACCGGCAACCTGTATATCGTTTCCGCTCCGTCGGGAGCGGGTAAAACCAGTCTGGTCAAAGGTCTGGTGGAAACCACGCCCGAAACGGCGCTCTCGGTCTCCCACACCACCCGCCCGCCCCGACCGGGCGAAGAAAACGGCCGACACTATCACTTTGTGTCCACCGCCGATTTCGAGGCGATGCGCGCCGCTGGCCTTTTCCTGGAGCACGCTCGCGTGTTCGGCAACTTTTATGGCACCAGCCGGACCGCCGTTTCGGCGCAGCTCGACACCGGCTCGGACGTGATCCTGGAAATCGACTGGCAAGGCGCCCGGCAGGCGCGAGTGCAGCGACCCGACAGCACCAGCATTTTCATCCTGCCGCCTTCGGTGGCCACCTTGCGAGAACGGCTGATCGGGCGCGGTCAGGACAGCAGCGACACCATTGAGCGGCGCATGGCGGCAGCGCTGGAAGAACTGTCGCACTATGCGGAATTCGACTATCTGATCGTCAACGACCGGTTTTCGGCCGCGCTGGACGCCTTGCGCGCCATCGTCGTCGCCAACCGCCAGCGCCGGGAAACACAGTTGAAAAGACAGGAGGGATTGCTTAGAACGCTCTTGTCTTAATTACTTGTTTTTCATTAAACTTCAAAGCTTCAATCGCTCGAAATAGCCCGTACGTTTTTGGAGGTCGCCCCGAATGGCCCGCATCACCGTTGAAGACTGCCTCGACCAAGTGGACAACCGTTTCGAACTGGTCCTGATCGCCGCGCGCCGCGCCCGCGATCTGGCGCTCGGCAAGGAAGCGCTGGTTCCTTGGGAAAACGACAAGCCCACCGTCGTCGCGCTGCGCGAGCTGGCCGAGGGCAGGCTCGATCACATGCTTCAGGAAAAGTACCGTCGCCCTGTCGCCCCGGCCGCGCCCGATTCTCCGGCCCCCGCCGCTGAAGCCGACAGCGACAGCGGCGCCGCGGCCGAACCGGAATGATGGCTTTCACCCCTTAACCCACCCGGAGAAAACGAGCGATGAGCGCGCCGTTGCGGGAAGTTCGAAACGAGCTTCAGCAGCTTCGCAAGCTGGCCGTCGATGACGATTGGCTGGATGATTTGCGGCTGCGCATCGACGATCTTTGCACCATCGCGGGCGAATACCTGGAACAGGAGCACATCGAACATCTGCGCGAGGCCTGCTACTTCGCGGCCGAAGCCCACGCCGGCGTTTACCGCAAGAGCGGCGAACCCTATATTTTCCACCCGCTGGCCGTGGCCCGCATCCTGGCCAACGTCCGTTTCGACCACGAGACCCTGCTGGCGGCGCTGCTGCACGACGTCATCGAAGATACTCCCTACGACAAGGAGCACATCAGCGCGCGCTTCGGGCCGGAAGTCGCCGAACTGGTGGACGGCGTCAGCAAGCTGACCCAGATCCACTTCAATTCCAAGCTGGAAGCGCAGGCCGAGAATTTCCGCAAGATGTTCCTGGCGATGGCCAAGGATTTGCGGATCATCATGATCAAGCTGGCCGACCGCCTGCACAACATGCGCACCCTGGGTGCGATGCGGCCGGACTCGCGCCGGCGCATCGCCCGCGAAACCCTGGAAATCTACGCCCCCATCGCCGGCCGGCTGGGCATGAACCACCTGCGCCAGGAGCTGGAAGATCTCGGCCTGAGCCACCTCTATCCGTTCCGTTTCCGGGTCTTGCAGGAAGCGGTGCGCCGGATGAGCGGCAACCGCCACGAAATCGTCAGCCAGATGGAAGCGCGCATCGACGCCCGGCTCCAGGAAGAAGGCATCAATGCCCGGGTGGTGGGCCGCAGCAAGCATTTGTGGGGCATCTACCAGAAGATGCGCGGCAAGCTGCCGCTGCCGTTTCGGGAACCGGCGTCCGGCTCCCCAAACGAGCCCGACCGCCTTTCGCCCCGCAAAAGCAAGCCCTTCCGGGATGTCTATGACGTTTATGCGGTGCGGATCATCGTCGATACCGTGGACACCTGTTACCGGGTGTTGGGCGTCACGCACAATCTCTACAAGCCGATCATGGGCCGCTTCAAGGATTACATCGCCATCCCCAAGGCCAACGGCTACCAGTCGCTGCACACCGTGCTGTTCGGCCCCGGCGGCGTTCCCATCGAACTGCAAATCCGCACCGAGGACATGCACATCATGGCCGAGGTCGGCGTCGCCGCCCACTGGCGCTACAAGGCCGGCGGCGAGGGCGAGGGCGGCCACGCCCAGCAGCGCGCCCGCGAATGGTTGCGCAAGCTGCTGGACATGCAGCGCCGCGCCGGTAACCCGGTCGAATTCCTGGAAAGCGTCAAGATCGATCTGTTCCCCGATGAAATCTACGTGTTCACCCCGCGCGGCGAGATCATCGAGCTGCCACGCGGGGCTACGGCGGTGGATTTTGCCTACGCCATCCATTCCGACGTCGGCAACACCTGTGTGGGCGCGCGGATCGACCGCCGGCTGGTGCCGCTGCGCACGCCGCTGGTCACCGGCCAGACGGTCGAAGCCATCATCACGCCGACCGCCCGACCCAACCCGTCCTGGCTCAACTTCGTGGCGACGGCCAAGGCCCGCGCCAGCATCCGTCACTACCTCAAGCACCTCAAGCGCGAGGAGGCCGCCCTGCTCGGCAAGCGGTTGCTGGAAAAAGCGCTGGTCGGCCGGATCAACGGCTTGAACGAACTACCGCTCGACCGGGTCAAGGCGCTGTTGCGAGAATTCAACCTGAGCAGTTTCGAGGAGCTGTTGGCCGATATCGGCCTGGGCAGCCGCGTCGCCGCACTGGTCGCCAAGCGCCTGCTGCCCAGCGGCGACCGCGACGAGCCGCCTTCCCCGGACGCCAGCGCCCAACCGCTGCTGATCAAGGGCACCGAAGGCGCCGTGGTCAGCTTCGGCAAATGCTGTCGGCCGTTGCCCGACGACGCCATCATCGGCTTCCTCCATGCCGGACGCGGTATCGTCATCCATCGCGACAACTGTAAAAACGTCACCAACTACAAGAAAAACGCCGAGAAATGGATCGAGGTGGAATGGGAGCAAAACATCGCGACGGACTTTCCGGTGGAACTGCGCCTGGAGGTCAGCAACAAGCGCGGCGTGCTGGCCACCGTCGCCGCCGCCATTTCCGCCACCGACACCAATATCGAGACCATCAACACTTCCGAACGGGACGGCACTCTCATCACGGTGTCCCTGTTGGTGAACGTGGGCGACCGCAAACAGCTCGCTCGGGTGCTGCGGCGGTTGCGGACCTTACCGGAAGTTTCGAAGGTGGCCCGGCGGGCGTGATCTTGCGCCGCCCATGGATCCGCCCCGACGTACCGATCCGGCGCGGCCTCTGTTCTCAAACCTTCCGGTGACAACCGGAAACTCTTCCGTCAGGAGCTTCCCCATGTCTCGTGAAATCATCCAAACCGACCGGGCTCCCGCCGCTATCGGCACCTACTCCCAAGCCGTCAAGGTCGGGGATACCGTCTACCTGTCCGGCCAGATCCCACTCGATCCGGGTACCGCGCAGTTGGTGGAGGGCGACATCGAAGCGCAAATCCGCCGGGTGTTCGACAATCTGGCGGCGGTGGCGACAGCGGCGGGGGGCAGTCTGGCCGACACGGTCAAGCTCGGCGTATTTTTGCTCGATCTCGGCCATTTCGCGCGGGTCAACCAGATCATGGCCGAGTATTTTTCCCAGCCTTATCCGGCGCGGGCCGCCATCGGCGTCGCCGCCCTGCCGCGCGGCGCCCAGGTCGAGATGGAAGCGATTTTGGTGTTGGAGCGCTGACCGGTCGCCGGCATGGAGCGCGGCGGTAGCCCGGCCGGCAAGGCGTCCGACATGCGCGGTTCGGCCCGTTCGTCGGCTTCCGAACCACTGCCGGTGACCGCCCTGCCCGGCGTTGGCCCGAGGCTGGCCGAACGCTTGCGCCGGCTGGGCATCCGCAGCGCGGAGGATGTGTTGTTGCACCTGCCATCGCGCTATCAGGATCGCAGCCGCATCACCCCCATCGGCGCTTTGGTCCCCGGTGAGGAAGCCCAGATCGACGCCGAAATCGCCGGCCGCGAGATCACGGAGCGCGGGCGGCGCTTTTTGCTCTGTCACCTGCGCGACGCCACCGGCGCACTGACCCTGCGGTTTTTTCATTTCAGCCCGGCTCAAGAACAGTTATTCGGTCAGGCTGGCGTCCGTTTGCGCTGTTTCGGCGAGGTCCGGCAAGGCTATAGCGGCCTTGAGATGATCCATCCCGAATGCCGGCGGCTCGATGCGGGCGCGCCGCCGGCGCCCGACCGGCTGACTCCGGTCTATCCCAGCACCGCCGGCCTGCAACAATTCACCTTGCGCGCGCTGGCCGAACGGGCCTTGGCGCAACTCGACGCGGCGGTATTGCTGCCGGAGCTGCTGCCTTCCGCCTTGCGGCTGCAA
>DPWB01000218.1:0-3406 GCA_003527885.1 Candidatus Competibacteraceae bacterium | reverse complement strand
CGCCGGCCCTGGCCGGCGACGGCGGACTGAGCCGGCGTTTTCTGGAACGCCTGCCCTTTACTCTCACCAGCGCCCAGCAGCGCGTATTGGCGGAAATTGCCGCCGATCTCGCTCGGCCCCGGCCGATGTTGCGGCTGCTGCAAGGCGATGTCGGTTCCGGCAAAACCGTGGTGGCCGCCGCCGCCGCGCTGCGGGCCGTGGAAACCGGCGCCCAGGCGGTGTTGATGGCCCCCACCGAACTGCTGGCCGAACAACATCACCGGAATTTTCATGCGTGGTTGGGCGAGTTGGGCGTCGAGGTCGCCTGGCTGACCGGGCGACTGGTCGGCCGGGCCCGTAAAACTCTGCTGGAACGGCTCGCGGCCGGCGACGTTCGGGTGGCGGTCGGCACTCACGCCCTGTTCCAGGAAGCCGTGGTGTTTTCCGAACTGGCGCTGGCCATCGTGGACGAGCAGCACCGCTTCGGCGTCCACCAACGGCTGGCGTTGCGTGAAAAAGGCCGCCACAGCGGCTGTTGCCCGCATCAGTTGATCATGACCGCCACGCCGATCCCACGCACGCTGGCGATGAGCGCTTACGCCGATCTCGATACCTCGGTGATCGACGAGTTGCCGCCCGGCCGCCGGCCGGTGAAAACGGTCGCCGCGCCCGACAGCCGCCGCGCGGAAGTGATCGAGCGCATCCGCCAAGCGTGTCTCGGCGGCCGGCAAGCGTACTGGGTTTGCCCGTTGATCGAGGAATCCGAACTGCTGGAGTGCCAGGCGGCGGCGGCCACCGCCGAACGGCTGACGGCAGTGTTGCCGGAGCTGCGGATCGGCCTGGTGCACGGCCGCTTGCCGGCCGCCGATAAGGAAGCGGCGATGGCCGCCTTCAAGGCCGGCGCGACCGACTTGCTGGTGGCCACCACGGTGATCGAGGTCGGGGTCGATGTCCCCAATGCCAGTTTGATGATCGTGGAAAACGCCGAACGGCTGGGACTGGCGCAACTGCACCAGTTGCGGGGCCGGGTCGGACGCGGCAACAGCGACAGCAGTTGCGTGTTGCTGTACCGACCGCCGCTATCGCCCATCGCTTATACCCGCTTGGCGGTGCTGCGAGAATGCAACGACGGTTTCGAGATCGCCCGGCGCGATCTGGAATTGCGCGGTCCCGGCGAGGTGCTCGGCACCCGGCAGACCGGCGAGCAAAGCTTGCGGGTGGCCGATTTGTTGCGCGATCAGGATTTGCTGAACGCGGCCCGTTACGCCGCCGACCGCCTGTTGCGCGACCACCCCGAGTGCGTCGAACCCCTGATCCGCCGCTGGATCGGGGCGGGCGCGCGCTACGGCGAAGTCTAGCGATGTATGCGGAATATTTCGGCCTGCGCGAACCGCCGTTCGCCATCACGCCCGATCCAGGCTACGTTTATCTGAGCCCCCACCACCGCGAAGCGCTGGCGCACCTGCTGTACGGCACCGACGAAAACGGCGGCTTCGTGCAACTGACCGGCGAGGTCGGCACCGGCAAGACCACGCTGGTCCGCTCGTTGCTGGAACAAGGCCTGGAGCAGGTGGATATCGCGCTGTGCCTGAACCCGCGCCTGACTGTCGAGGAACTGCTGGCCACGGTCTGCGACGAGTTGCACGTCGGCTACCCGCGCGAACACCCCACCCTCAAAGGCTTGGTGGACGCGCTCAACGAGCACCTGCTGCGCGTCCACGCGACCGGCCGGCGCACGGTGCTGATCATCGACGAGGCGCAGAACTTGAGCCGGGAGGTGCTGGAGCAGGTGCGCCTGCTGACCAACCTGGAAACCACCAAGCACAAGCTGCTGCGCATCATCCTGGTCGGGCAACCGGAATTACGGGCATTGCTGGCGCGACCGGATTTGCGGCAACTGGCCCAGCGCATCACCGCCCGCTACCACCTGCCGTCGCTCGACGCCGAGGACACCGCCGCCTACATCCGCCACCGGCTGCGCGTGGCCGGCGGACGGGACGATCTGTTCGGCCGGAGCGCGTTGCGGGCCGTTTACCGGCGCTCCGGCGGAGTGCCGCGCCTGATCAACATTATCTGCGACCGCGCCTTGCTGGGAGCTTACGGCCAAAACGCGCGGCGAGTCAGCGCCAGAGTGGTCCAGAACGCGGCGCGCGAGGCGTTGCAAGATCGGGGCGCCGGCTTGGAAAAACGCTTCTTCCTCATCCGGCCGGCGCTGGCCATCGCACTGGCCGGTCTGCTCATGATCGGCATCGCGCTCTGGTTGCCCGACACCGCCACGCCACCCGTCGCCTTACCGGCCGACAATCCGACAGCCGGTAAGACGGGTGCGCCGGCTTTGGTAGCCGCGCCGGCCCCGGCTCCCGCTTCCAGCAAAGCCGATCAAGCCGCCGCGCCGGCCCCGGTTCCCGCTTCCAGCAAAGCCGATCAAGCCGCCGCGTCCGCTTCAGAAATCCGCTCACCGCCATCGGCGACGCCCAAGGCCGATGCGGCAACCGCGCCGGTCATCGTGACCGCACCCTCTCCCGCTCCTTCCAGCGGCGCCACTCTATCCGCGACGCCGACCACCGGCGGCGCGCCAACAACACCCTCCGTCGCTAGCGCGCCACCGACGCCGGCCACCGCTGGCGCTTCGATCTCGCCAGCCGTCGCCGGCCCGCCGCCGACACCCGCTCCCAGCAGCTCCTCAGAAGTCGCGGCGACCGCCCCCAAGCCGACGCCTTCGCCGAGCACAGCCCCTGACCCAATCGCTCTCCTATCACCGGCCCCCACTGCGGGCGAGCCGCCATCACCGCCTGTCACTAGCAGTCAAGCCGATTTAATCGGGTTGTTGCGCGCGGCCCGCATCGAAAAAGCCAACGAAGGCTTGCTGGCGCTGTGGGGCATCGCTCCGTTCCAGGGCCGCGCGACGGCCTTTTGCGAGCAGGTTAAAACGCGCGGCCTGCGTTGCCTGTCGGGTCAAGGTGACTGGGACACGCTGCGCCGTTTCGATCGCCCCGCCGTGCTGCGGCTGAACCAAACCGGAGGCATAGCCGCTCCGGTGCTGCTGCGCGCCCTCAGCGACGATCAAGCGGCCTTGGAAATCGCCGGACAGACCGTGACCGTGCCACTGGCTCAACTCAAGCCGCTGTGGACCGGCCAATATGTTCTGCTGTGGAAATTGCAAACCGATCAGGCCATCATCGGTCCCGGCAACAACGGCGAGGCGGTGCGCTGGCTGCGTCGGCGCCTGGCGATGGCGGCCGGCCAGCCCATCCCCGAAGCGCCATCGGAACGTTTCGACGCTGAACTGGGCAAGCAAGTGCGCGCGTTTCAACAGGCGCGCGGTCTTTTAGCGGACGGCATGGCCTGTGTCTTATACACATCTCCCGCTGCCGACCAGCGATCTAGCGGATATTTCGGCGGGCGGCGTTTGATTAAAAAACATATA
>DPWB01000335.1 GCA_003527885.1 Candidatus Competibacteraceae bacterium | reverse complement strand
ATCGACAACCAGCTGCGCGGCCGTTCCGGCCGGCAGGGCGACCCCGGCTCCAGCCGCTTCTATCTGGCGCTGGAGGATAACTTGTTGCGCATCTTCGCCTCCGACCGGGTGGCGGGGCTGATGCAAAAATTGGGGATGGAGAAAGGTGAGGCCATCGAGCATCCCTGGGTGACCAAAGCCATCGAAAACGCCCAGCGCAAGGTCGAGGCCCACAACTTCGACATCCGCAAGAACCTGCTCGAATTCGACGATGTCGCCAACGACCAGCGCAAGGTGATGTACTCCTGGCGCAACGAGCTGATGGAAGCCGAGGACGTGTCGGGGACGCTCGCCACCATGCGCGCCGACGTGCTCAAGCAGGTGATCGACACCTACATCCCGCCGCAGAGCCTGGAAGAGCAATGGAACGTTGAAGGTCTGGAGGAAGCGCTGGCCAAGGAATTTGGCTTGGCGGCGCCGGTTAAGAGTTGGTTGGAAGCCGATAGCAATTTGCACGAAGAGCCGTTGCGCGAACGCATCCACGCCGAGCTGGAAAAGGGTTATGCCGGCAAGGAAACCCTGGTCGGCTCGCCGTGGATGCGGCAGTTCGAGAAGGCGGTTCTGCTGCAAGTGCTCGACGCCCACTGGCGCGAACATCTGGCCGCCATGGACTATTTGCGCCAAGGCATTCACCTGCGCGGTTACGCCCAGAAAAACCCCAAGCAGGAATACAAGCGCGAAGCGTTCGAGATGTTTCAGGCGCTGGTCCAGCGCATCCATCAGGAAGCGGTCGGGTTCATGGTGCGGGCCGAGTTTCAGACCGAGCCGGAACCGATTCCCGCGCCGCGCCAACCCGCGCCCTCGAGCTTGCACTTCGAACACGCGGAAGTCTCCGCGTTGGCCGAGGGCGAGCCGGAGCCGGAAGGCGGCGCGGGCGATGAGGCGCGCTCGGCGGAACCGCAGACCCCGTTCGTGCGAGAAGGCCGCAAGGTCGGCCGCAACGAACCGTGTCCGTGCGGGTCGGGCAAGAAATACAAGCACTGTCACGGCCAATTGGACTAGGGGGAGGGTCTATGGAACCCCTTGCCGTCGCCGGTATCCGGCTGGGCAGCGCTGGCGCGGGCATCAAGTACCCTGACCGCCGCGATCTGGTGGTGATCGAAGCCGCCGCCGGCACGCGGGCCGCCGCCACCTTCACTCGAAACGCGTTTTGCGCCGCGCCGGTCACGGTCGCGCGGGCGCATCTGGCCGCCGCTTCTCCCCGTTATTTGCTGGTCAACACCGGTAACGCTAACGCCGGCACCGGCCAGCAGGGTTTGGCGGATGCCGAGGCGAGCTGTCGGGCCTTGGCCGAACAAACCGGTTGTCGTCCGGCGGAGGTGCTGCCTTTTTCGACCGGCGTCATCGGCGAACCCTTGCCGCTGGCCCGTCTGGTCGCGGGCTTGCCGGCGGCGCTGGCGACCTTGCGGCCGGAGGGTTGGCGCGATGCCGCGCAGGGCATCATGACCACCGACACCCGGCCTAAATGGGCGACGCGGCGCGCGGCGCTTGGCGGACGCGAGGTCACCGTGACCGGAATCGCCAAGGGCGCGGGGATGATCCGGCCGGATATGGCGACCCTGTTGGCCTTCATCGCCACCGATGCCGCCGTGGACGGGGCGCTGTTGCGGCGGGTCTTGATCGCCGCGGTCGCCGATTCGTTCAACGCGATTACGGTGGATGGCGACACCTCCACCAACGATGCGTGCGTGCTGCTGGCGACCGGGCAAGCGGGGGTGGCCGTACCCGGCGCGGGCGCCGGACACCAGCAATTCACCGCCATGATCCGCGAGGTCTGCATCGAACTGGCGCAAGCGATCATCCGCGATGGCGAGGGCGCCACCAAATTCATCACCGTGGCGGTCGAGGGTGGCCGTGATACGGCCGAGTGCCGGCAGGTCGCTTACACCATCGCGCATTCGCCGCTGATCAAAACGGCGTTTTTCGCCTCCGATCCCAATTGGGGCCGGATTTTGGCGGCGGTGGGTAGAGCGGGTTTGGCGGATTTGCGGTTGGAGCGGGTCGCCATTCACCTTGACGAAGTGTGCATCGTTCGCGGCGGCGGGCGCGACCCGGCATATACCGAGCAGCGGGGCCAGCAGGTCATGCGGCGACCCGAGATCGCGATTCGGGTCGAACTCGGGCGCGGCGGGGCCGCCGCGCGAATTTGGACCACCGATCTGTCGTTCGATTACGTTCGCATCAATGCGGAGTATCGGACGTGACTGAAGTCACCGCCGCGTCGGTCGTGCGGGTGGCGGTGGGCATCATCCGCGATTCCGCCGGGGCGGTGCTGATCGCCCGGCGTCCCGAGCAGGTCCATCAAGGCGGGTTGTGGGAATTTCCCGGTGGAAAGATGGAATTTTCTGAAACAGCGGCGGCCGCGCTCCGGCGCGAGCTGCGTGAAGAACTCGGCATCGACGTACAAAGCGCCGAGCCTTTATTGCAAGTGCGCCATGCCTATGCCGACAAAACCGTCCTGCTCGATGTCTGGCGAGTGGCGGCTTACCGGGGTGAGCCGCACGGCCGGGAAGGCCAGCCGCTACTTTGGGTCCGTCCGGCGGATATGGAGGCATTTGCCTTTCCCGCCGCCGATGCGCCGATCATCGCACACTTGGTCGAGAACCATTAAATGGTGCAGCAGGCCAACTCGAAGGCGACGTCGGCCGTGCTCTGAACCGCTCGCACGTTAGGGTCGGGCTGATCCAAGAAACGAATCGTAAAGCGGTGTTTGCCGCCGCTGATTTCCGGAAAACAGGACTTGTCGGCCGGCATGAAGACCCGAATCAGGTGGTGCGGAGTCCCGCTGTCCAAGGCGCGTTGGAAAAAGCCCCGTGCGGCGATTTCCGGTTTCGGCGTGGCGCTGTCGCGGATGAGGCGCAGGATCAGGGCGATGGCCGCCCGCATGGGGTCGAAGGGAGCCAACCATTCGCGCAAGTGGCGCACTCGCGCCGGGTGGTCTGATGCCAACCAATGATGGAGAGCGGGTACGTCAAATTGGCAAGAGCCCCCCGGCATGTGGCTGCGCGCGCGCGCGACGCTGAGAAAGTCGATTTGGCGGATCGCGTCCTGCGTTTGATTGTCCTGGCCGTGAATTCGCTGGATGACTTCACCGATTTCCGCCAGCACCCGGTCGAGCATGGCGCTATCGACTTCGGGCATTTGCCGCAAGCGCCCCAAGGTCATGGAATGCCGGTCCAATTCCTTGAGCAACTCCCGTTTGAATTCGTTGCGACCGCTCAGGGTGAGAATGTCGAACAAAGCTTGTAACGCCACGCGCGTGTCCCAGGCCGAAGGGTTCTCGATGGCGTGGTCTACCTGCTGAAACAGATATTCCAATCGCAGCAGCGCGCGAACGCGCTCGTTGAGCGGTTGTTCGTAGCAGACGTTTTGGGACACGGACTCACTCGCAAGCAAGGCAGTCTTGATGGAAGCCACCGCAAAACCCGGTAGCTATCAGCCACCGATGCGCGGCGAGCGGGCCAGGCGTGCTCGCCTTCACGCGGCCTTGGCTTCGGCCAAGGCCAGATAACGTGCGTGTAGCGCGGCGATTTCCCGGTTTAAGGCGTCGAAATCGCCCGCATTTTCCAAAACGTCGTCCGCCAGAGCCAACCGCTGGTCGCGACGGGCTTGCGCGGCCAGAATGCGGTGGGCTTGTTCCTCGGAAACCTTGTCACGCCGCACGACCCGGCGAATTTGCTCGATTTCAGGCGCGTCCACCACCAGAACGCGATCCACCAATTCCCGCATTCCGGTTTCCACCAATAGCGGAATCACCACCAGGCAGTAGGGCGTGACCAGAACGGCGACCCGCGCTCGCATGGCCGCCCGAATCCGGGGGTGCAGGATCGCTTCCAGTTGGTGGCGGCTTGCGGGATCGGCAAAAACCCGCTCGCGCAGGTGATCGCGGCGCAGCCGGCCCTGTTCGTCCAGACAAGCCGGCCCGAAAGCCCTCGCGATTTCCACCAGCGCCGGTTGGCCGGGTTCGACCAGCTCGCGGGCCAGCTGGTCGGTATCGATAACGGGTACGCCGTAGTCTCCGAACCGGTCGCTGACCGCCGTCTTGCCGCTGCCGATACCGCCGGTCAGGCCGACCACCAACACGTTCACACTCCCAGCCAGTGCAGGTAAGCCCGATTGATGGTTTCACCCCACAGCAAGGCGATCCATCCGGCGGCTGCCAGAAATGGCCCAAACGGCATGGGGACCTGCCGGTCCCGGCCTCGGAACAGGACCAGTGTCAGGCCGAAAACCGCGCCCACCAGCGAGGATAGAATGACGATGGTGACGAGGTATTCCCAACCCGTCCAGGCGCCGAGCGCCGCGAGCAACTTGAAATCCCCATGCCCCATGCCTTCCTTGCCGGTCAGTAGGCGAAAAACCTGATAGACGGACCAGAGCGACAAATAACCGGCCATAGCGCCCACCACCGCGCTGGGCAAGGGTGCGAACAACCCGAACAACGCCGCAAGCAAACCGAGCCAAAGCAGGGGTAAAACCAGATCGTCCGGCAAGAGCTGGTGGCGGAAATCGATGGCGCTGGCCGCCAGCAGCATCCAGGTGCAGACCAGCGCCGCCGCCGCCGGCCAACCGAAGCCGAACTTCCAGGCGACGATGCCGGCCAAAAGGCCGCTCAGGGCTTCCACCAGCGGATATTGCAGGCCGATCGCGGCGCGACAGTGCGCGCAACGGCCACCTTGCCGGAGGTAGCTGAGCAGCGGAATGTTTTCCACGGCCGTGATCAAATGGCCGCATTGCGGGCATTGCGAGCGCGGTCCCCACAGACTCAAGTCCAGTTTTCCGGGGGCCGGCTCTGACTGTCGGAGCAACTCCGCGCATTGCAGGTGCCATTGTCGCTCCATCATTAACGGCAAGCGGTAGATCACGACGTTGAGAAAGCTGCCGACCATCAACCCCAGCAGGACGGCCAGAATGATCCATAAAACCTGAGAGGCGGCCAGCAATTCCAAAAGGGCCATCGCGTGGAGGCCGCCGTCAAACCGCCGAAGCCAGCTTGAAGATCGGCAGATACATGGCGATGACCAGCGTGCCGACCACCCCGGCCAGGAAAGCCATCAGCATCGGCTCGATCATGGTGGTCAGCGTATCGACTTTTTGGTCGACCTCCGCTTCGTACCAATCCGCCACCTTGGCCAGCATGTCGCCGAGCGAACCGGCTTCCTCGCCGATGGCCACCATCTGAATCACCATGTCGGGGAACAAGCTGCTTTGGCGCATCGCGAAATTCAGTTGCTGGCCGATGGAAACCGCCTCGCGCATGTCCAGAACGGCTTTTTCATAGACGTAGTTGCCGGTGGCGCCGGCCACGCTCACCATGGCGTCCACCAGCGGCACGCCGCCGCTGAACAGCGTGGATAAGGTGCGGGCGAAGCGGGCGTTGGCTGAGGTGGCGATCAGATCGCCGAGCAGCGGCAGCTGCAAGACCATGCGGTCCAGCCATTTTCTGAAGGCCTCGGAACGCTTGCGGGCTTGAATGAAGGCCACGATGGCGAGGACCGGCGCGCCCAATATCAAATACCAATACTCTTGAAAGACCTGGGAAAGCTGGATGACGAACCGCGTCAGCGCCGGCAGCTCGGCGCCGAAACCTTTGAACAGGTCCTCGAAGGTCGGAATGACGAAAATCAGCAGGATCGCGGTCACCACGAAGGCGAACACCAAGACGATGGCCGGGTAGGTGAGCGCTTTCTTGACCTTGGCTTTGAGCGCCTCGGATTTTTCGAGATAAGTCGCGATCTTGTCCAGCAAGACTTCGAGCACGCCCGCCTCTTCGCCGGCGTGCACCAGACTGCAATACAGGTCGTTGAAATACAGGTGGTGCTTGCTCAGCGCCTTGGAGAGGGAGGTGCCGCTTTCCACATCCGTTTTGATGTTCAGGACCAACTCTTTGACCTTGGTTTTTTTGTTGCTGTTGCCGACCATGTCCAAGGCTTGTACTACGGCGATACCGGAACCCAGCATGGTGCAAAGCTGGCGGGTAAACATCATGATGTCTTTCGAGTTGATGTTGTTGCCGGCGGTGAACAGCGGCTTGGATTTCTTGCGCACCCGCAACGGGAGGATACCTTGCCGGCGCAGCTCGGCCTTGATCAGGCTTTGGTTGGCTGCCCGCAGCTCGCCCTTGACGCGGGCGCCCCGTTTGTCGGTCCCTTCCCACTTGAAGGTGGGCTCTTCAGGCTTCGCCTTGACTTTCGCTAAATTAGGTTGTTTGGCCACGACCGCTAATCCGTTGTTACCCGATTGATTTCTTCTAGACTGGTAAGTCCCATGCGCACTTTGTTGAGACCCGACTGGCGCAAGTCGTTAATGCCTTCTTTACGCGCCTGTCCGGCAATCTGTAAGGCGTTGCCGCTTTCCATGATAATGCGGCCGATTTCCTCGGAAATCGGTAGCACCTCGTAGACGCCGACCCGTCCCTTGTAGCCGTGGTTGCACTGGTCGCAACCGGCGGCCTTGAAGATCTCCAGGTCGTTCAACTCGGCCTCGCGGAAGCCCTGGTTGATCAGTTCCTCCGCCGGAATCTTGGTTTCTTCCTTGCAGTGCTGGCACAGCCGGCGCGCCA
>DPWB01000275.1:713-13433 GCA_003527885.1 Candidatus Competibacteraceae bacterium | reverse complement strand
ACGCCGATCACCCGCGCGCCGCGCGCGCTCCAGCGCGCCAGACTGGCGCCGGTTCCGCAATAGAGATCAACCAGGCTGTCGCCCGCTTGCGGCGCTAAAAAAGACTCGACCGTATCCAGCGCTCGGCGATAGAGTTCCGGTATCAATTGCTGAAAAGCGGTCGGCCCATAAAGCAAGCCGAACGCATCCCGCGAACGCGGTTGGCCCCACAGCAGGTGCCAGCCGTTGCGGGCGAACAAGCGTCGGCCGGCCGCCGGGTGCCGGTGCAACCACAACCCGTCCAGCCCGCTGGCCGCCAGTTCCTCACCGTCTCCATCGGCCAACCAATCGGGCGCCGCGACCTGATGAGCCTTCACAACCAGCGTCGCCTGCGCGCCGGATTGAACCAAGAAGGCCAAAGGACACAGCGGATAAGGCGGCAAAACCCGCATCAACCAGCGCACCAGCGCCCGCACCGCTCCGGCATGAACCGGGCAATCGGGAATCGGAATCAGCTCGTCGCGCCGCCACAAACCGAACCGCCAACCGGCTGCCTCGCTCCAAACCGCCGACAGGCAGACCTTGCGCCGATAGCCCCAACGCGCCGCTTCGGCGACGGTTTGCAGCGGCTGCAACCGTCCCGCCCAAGGCGCGAGTTGTCGCCGCAACCAGGCCATTTTTTGCATTTCGCTGGCGGTCGCGCCCAACAGCCGGTGGCTGCAACCCGGACAACGCGCTTCGCACCCGACCGGTAACTGCACGGCGGGATCGATCGGCGAATGAGGCATCACGGACATGGCGGCGATACTATAAAGCGGACAACCCAAGAAGGAGGCGGCAATGGTCGGCAGCTATTTAATCTGCGATGCGTGCGGGCGCTTCGGCCCACCGGCCGGTTTCCTGAGCCACAACGGCTTGCGTCTCTGTTATCGGTGTTGGTTCGAGGAGCGGCAGGACCTGCAACCGCCCGTCCCGGAACAAGGGCCTGAAGCCAGCGAAGCAACCGCCGAGAACCGGATATACCCCAAGCCACCCGAGCAGGGTTAACGTTCTCGCGGCCGCTTCGGCGCAAAGGCGCTCAACCCCGCTTGTCGGCGGACGGCGCCGGGGCGACAACCGCGCCCGCTTCGCTGGACGCGGATCGATCCACCCCCCATTGCGACAGCAACATGCCGGCGAACATCAGCCCGCAGCCGAACAGGCCGCGTTCGGTCAAGGTCTCGTTCAACCACAACCAGCCCGCCAGCACCGCGAACACGGTTTCCAGGCTGAGAATGATGGCGGCGTGCGCGGGCGGCGCATCGCGCTGGGCCACCACCTGCAACGTGTAGGCAACCCCGACCGACAGCAGGCCGCCGTAGAGAATCGGCAGCGCCGCCGCTTCCAACCCTTGCAGGGTGACCGGCTCGGTGGCCAGCGCCACGATCAGACTCAGCACCGCGCAGACGCTGAATTGCAGACACGCCAGCAACACCGGCTCGACGTACCGGCCCGACAACCGGCCGATCAGCAGGACATGAGCGGCCCAGAAGAAGGCTCCTACGAGCACCAGCCCGTCGCCCTCGGCCAGCGTAAACCCATCGGTCACCGTCAACAAATACAAACCGACCGCGGCCAGTACCGCCCCGGCCCAGGTCATCCCCGGCGTGCGCTGGCCCCACAGCAAGCCGAGCAGCGGCACGATGACCACGTACAGACCGGTAACGAAACCGGCCTTACCCGCAGTCGTGTAGACGATGCCGACCTGCTGCAACGACGCGCCGGCGAACAGCACCAGACCCGCCAACAAGCCACCGCCCAGCATGGCCCGCTTGCTCCTGGCTCGGGGCCGGGAAGCGGCGCGCCGGCCGAGCCACAGCAAGGGTAACAGCGCCAGCGCGCCCAGCACGAAACGGGCGCCGTTATAGGTGAAGGGACCGACATAGTCCATCCCGACTCGTTGCGCGGCGAAGGCGAAGCCCCAGATAACGGCCGCCACCAACAAGAGCAATTCCGCTTTCAACGCCTTCGAGGTCAACATGTCGAGTATTTCGTCAGTTTGGTCCGCTCCGGCGCGCGCTGGGGATCAGCGCGACGGGTGCGGGCGGCTATGGGGAGCGAGCGCGACATCATACCGGACTCGACGGATTCCGGCATGGGTGCAACGGCTGGAGCGGCTTTATCCACAGTGAACGCTCAAGCCATGATGGCGGCCGGACGACAAGTTCGCTTGCCCGGCAGCGGAAAATCCTTATACTTGCTCTCCTCTCTCCCGGCCGGGATGGCGGAATGGTAGACGCAGTGGACTCAAAATCCACCGGTAGTGATACCGTGAGAGTTCGAGTCTCTCTCCCGGCACCAATTTTCAGTCGCTCGGTTCCTCCTCCGCTCGATCAGCGACGACGTTCATGCCCGAATATCCCCCTGTCCCCAGCGTTCTCGCTTATTTGCGGGAATTGCAGGACCGGCTAACCCAAGCCCTCGAAGCCGCCGACGGCGCGGCGACCTTCGCGGAAGACGCTTGGCAGCGCCCGGTTTCCGATGGTGCGCTCGCCGGCGGCGGTCGCACCCGCGTCTTGCGCAACGGGGCGGTGTTCGAACAGGCCGGCATCAACTTCTCGCACGTCACCGGAACCCGGCTGCCGCCTTCCGCCACCGCCCAACGCCCGGAACTGGCCGGACGGAGCTTCGAGGCCATGGGCGTGTCGTTGGTGGTGCATCCGCGCAATCCTTACGTTCCCACCTCCCATGCCAATATCCGGTTTTTCAGCGCGGCGTCCGAGCAGGCCGAACCGGCGTGGTGGTTCGGCGGCGGCTTCGACCTGACGCCGTATTACGGCTTCGAAGACGACAGCATTCACTGGCACCGTACCGCTCGCGCCGCCTGCGAACCGTTCGGCCCGGAGGTCTACCCCCGTTTCAAACAGTGGTGCGACCGCTATTTCTTCATAAAGCACCGCGATGAGCCGCGCGGGATCGGCGGCTTGTTTTTCGACGATCTCAACGAATGGGGCTTCGAGCGCTGCTTCGCCTTTCTGCAAAGTGTCGGCGACCACTATTTGCCGGCCTATCTGCCTATCGTGGAACGGCGTCGAACCCTGGCTTACGGCGAACGGGAGCGGGCTTTTCAACTGTACCGGCGCGGGCGCTACGTCGAATTCAACTTGGTCTACGACCGGGGTACGCTGTTCGGTTTGCAATCCGGCGGGCGCACCGAATCCATCCTGATGTCGCTACCGCCCCTGGTTCGGTTCGAATACGCCTGGCAACCCGAACCCGATAGTCCAGAAAGCCGGCTTTACGAACATTTTCTGAGGCCGCGCGACTGGCTGGCTTTGGAGGACCGCCAGAACAGCGGGGGCGGTTGAATCAGCGCGGAAGCTCCACTCTCGCTTCCAACCCGCCTTGCGAACGGTTGCGCAGGCTCAGTTCACCGCCGTGGGCGCGGGCGATGTTGCGGGCGATGCTCAAGCCCAGGCCGGTACCGCCAGTGTCGCGGCTGCGCGAACTTTCCAACCGATAAAACGGTTCGAACACCCGTTCCAGTTCCGTTTCTGGAAGGCCGGGACCTTGATCGCGAACCAGCAGCGCCACCCGCGCCGGCGTATCCCGCACGGCGATCTCGGCGTGCTGGCCGTATTTCAAGGCATTGTCCAGCAGATTGGCCAGACAGCGCTTCAAGGCCAGCGGCCGGCAGCGCAGCGGCTGGTCGGCCGCGCCGTCGATGCGGATGGCATGGCCGGTGTCTTCGGCGTCCTCCTGGAGCGATTCCAGCAAGGCGTTCAGATCGACCGGCGCGAGCGGTTCGCTGTCCTCGCCGCCACGCAAGAAATCCAGTGAGGTTTGCGCCATTCGCTGCATGTCGTCCAGATCGGCCAGAAATTTCTCCCGCAGCGGCGCGTCGTCCAACAGTTCCGCGCGTAGCCGCAGCCGGGTGATGGGCGTCTTGAGATCGTGCGAGACGGCGGCGAGAATACGGTTGCGGTCTTCGATATAGCGGATCAGCCGTTCCTGCATGGTGTTGAAAGCGCGAGCGGCGCGCTGGACTTCCAGCGGCCCGCCCTCGTCCAGCGGTGGCCGGCGGATATCGCGGCCGAGTTCGGCGGCGGCATCGGCCAGCACGGCGAGCGGCCGGGTGAGCGCCCGTACCGCCAAACCCGCCAGGATCGCCACCGAGACCAGCAATACCGACAAGATCAACAACAAGCGGCCCGGCCAAGCGATCACCTCCTCCGGCAATACCTGCTGAAAGGTCACCGTCGCGCCGTCGCGCAAGCGCACCTGCACCACGAAATTGCGCAAGCCCAGCATCATGGCTTGCATCCGCCAGCGCGGCGGGCGGTCGGTCCGACCTCGCCACGCGGGCGACCGATCCGGGTTCAGCCAGTGCGGCCGGTCCTGCGGTGGCGGTGGCGGCGGCAATTCGTCGTTGATTTCCAGTTGAAAAGTCCGATCCGCGCCCAACTGACGCTGCAACAACGCGCGGAACAGCGCCGTGTGATAGCGTTCGTCTGGCTCCGCCGTCTGCTCCCAAGGAATTTCGAGGCTGATCCGAGTGGGCGGCAAATCCAGCGCGGTGACCAGCCGCTGGCGCTCGCTTTCAGCCAGCGTATCGAGCAGGTTGACGATGGCTGCAATGCGCTGGGCGACATGGCCGCCGATGGCATGGTACAGCGCTTGGTCGCGGTCCTTGAGCAGGATCGCCGCGCTCAGCAATTGAGCGATAATCAGCCCACCCGCCAAAAACAGCAGCAGGCGACCGAACAGCGATCGCGGCAACCCGTGCATCAACGCTCCCGGCTGACGTGGGCCGCCAGCAGATAGCCTTCGTTGCGCACGGTCTTGATGAGGGCCGCCTCGCGGGAATCGTCGCGCAAGCGCCGCCGCAGCCGGCTGACCTGCACGTCGATGCTGCGGTCGAAGGGAGCAGCCTCGCGACCTTGGGTCAAATCCAATAACTGATCGCGGTTCAGCACCCGCTGCGGGTGTTCCAGAAACACCCGCAGCAGCCGGTATTCGCTGGAGCCGAGCGGGACCAGCACCCCATCGGGCGCGACGAGCTGGCGGGCGTCCACATCCAGCGTCCAGCCGGCGAAATGGAAGCGCCGGGTCTCGCCCGGTTCGGCGGGCGCGCTGCGGGCGCGGCGCAAAATACTGTTGATCCGCGCCAGCAACTCGCGCGGGTTGAACGGCTTGGGCAGATAGTCGTCGGCACCCATTTCTAGACCGACGATGCGGTCGGTGTCGTCGCCGCGCGCCGTCAGCATGATGATGGGGACCGGCGAGCGGGCGCGCAGGTTGCGACACAGCACCAAGCCGTCATCACCGGGCAGCATCACATCGAGGATGACCATATCCACCGATCCCTGTTCCAGCGCCGCCCACAGTCCGCGCCCGTCGGCCGCACCGCTCACTCGGAAACCGTTGCGGCCCAGATAGTCGGCCAGCAGTTGACGCAGTTCGGGATCGTCGTCCACGATCAGAAGGTGGTCGTTCATACCTTGAAGTCGCCTTGAAACTGGTGCGATTGTAGACTGTTCGCGAAACGGGAGTTTCGGCGGATTGGCGGTTTTTGCAACCGATCCGACCGAAACCGCCCGCCTCGTCCAAGGTTCGTCACGAGGGTGGGGCTGATACAAAGCGTTACAAAATGCCGGTTCCGGCAAAATCCCGGTTACATCCCCAGGGTCTAATAGCCCCCAAGCAAACAACAGGAGTCGAACATGAAACCGTTACGTAAAAAATTGTTGGTCGCAACCGCGGTGGCGGGCTTGGGTTTGGCCGCAGTCGGATTCGCCGGCCCCTGGGGCGGCCACGGCATGATGGGCGGCGGCATGGGCGATTGCGGCATGATGGGCGGCGGCATGGGCAAAGGGCACGGCCGGATGGGCGGCAACCCGGAACAACGGATGGCGATGATGCAGCAGCACCGCGCCGAACAAATGGAATTACTGGCGGGACGGCTCAAGCTGACGCCCGAGCAGCAGCCCGCCTGGAAAAGCTTTCTGACCGCCCAGGACGCCCACCATGCCGATAAAATGAAGATGTGGCGGAACGCGCCGAACCAGGAAACCGGCGCGGTCGCCCATTTCGAAGGCATGATACAAGGTATGGAGCAGCATTTGGCCAGCCTGAAAACCATGGCCAAGGCGACTGGCGATCTGTATGCCGCGCTCGATCCAGCCCAGAAAAAAGTGATGGACGATTTTTTCACCAGCCGCCCCATGCATCGGATGATGCGCGGCGGGCCATCGGCTCCACCGGCCCAACCCGCTCAATAACGCCAAATCCGTCAATTTCACTCATCGGGGCGACCCTCGACGCCGGTCGCCCTTTTTTATTTTGCAAAGCAGCATCCCTTTCCCCTTGCTTTTCTGCGTGTTCGGCCGCCAACTCATTTAAAATAGGGTTGGGCATTCCAAGTCGATCAAACCGGCTAAAGACGAAAAAGGTAAGGGCGATGCTGGAACAACAGATTCAGAAAATCATCGAATTGCGTCATGACGCACCTTACGACATTCTGGGACCTCACCCAGTCGCGGGGAAACAAGCGCTAGCGATCCGCGCTTTTCTGCCGCGGGCCGAACGTGCTTACGTGTTGGTGGACGGGAAAGGCAAGCGCGAAATGCAGCGGCTGCACCCAGACGGTTTGTTCGCCATCGACATTCCAGGCGTCACCGAACTGGATTACCGGCTGGTAACGGTCGATGCCAACGGCCATGCCGACACCTTTCACGACCCTTACGCCGTCCGTAAGCCCTTCTTCACTCATGCGGACGGGCGGGCGTTCCAGCGCGGTGCGCTCGATGCGCTGTTCGGCAAGCTGGGCGCGCATCCACGGGTCAAAAAAGGGCTGAGGGGGATCAATTTCACGCTCTGGGCGCCTCACGCCAGCCGGGTCAGCGTGGTCGGCTCCTTCAACCGATGGGACGGTCGCCGCCACCCCCTGGAACGGCACGACTCCGGTGTCTGGGAAGTCTTCATTCCCGATCTCGAACTGGGCGAGCTGTACAAATACGAAATCCGCAACGCCGACGGCGCGGTGTTTCTAAAACCCGATCCGCTGGCGTTTCAGACCGAGATTTACCCCCATAACGCCGCCTTCGTCTGCGACCTCAAGCGCCATCACGACTGGAACGACAGATTGTGGCTGGCGCGCTCGCGAGAAACCCCCGGCTGGACCTTGCCGGTCGCCGTGCACCGGGTCGATTTCGGCGAGGGCAGCGCCAGCCCGGAGCGCGTCTCCCGCTACAGCCAACTGCAAGAGCTGGTGCTCCCGTACTTGCGGGAGCATGGCGCCACCCATGTCGAGCTGGCTTTGTGGACGTTCGACGAAACGGTGTCCAGCTATTTCGCGCCCAACCCGCGCTACGGCCGACCGGCCGAACTGATGGCCTTCGTCGACGCCTGCCACCAACACGATATCGCGGTGATTCTCGACTGGATTCCGCCGCTGCTGCCGCGCGAGGGTCAGGAGTTGAGCTGGTTCGACGGCTCACGGATTTACGACGCCGATGCGCCGGACGCGCCGAACCTGTTGGCTTTCGCTTTGGAGCGGCCGGAGGTGCGCAACTTCCTGTTGGCCAACGCCCAGTTCTGGCGCCAAGTTTACCATGTGGATGCGCTGCGGACCGATGTCCGCACCTACGCCGCCCGCCTCAAGGGCCATCCCATGGCGGCCGATTTGCGCTTTCTACTGCGGGAGAACGCCCCGATCAGCGCCACCCTGACCGCCGACGAAAGCGCGGTGCTGGCCGATCATTTGGGCGCCGCGCCGCCAGAACCCGTTTCCAGCGACGCGCTGATGCGGGCCGCCAACGACGCCATCCGGGACGGGGAAGACGCCAGCCGCGGCGCTGGAGACAGCGCCAAGCTCCAACGCGAAGACAACAGCCCGCCTTGGAAAGAACCGACAAAGCGGCGCCCCCCTATCGCCAGACGCTTCACCGACCCGCACGCCCTGCTAGGGCCGCACCCGCTGGCGGAACCCGGTTTGTGCGTGGTTCGCGCGCTGCTGCCGGACGCCGAAGCGCCCTGTTTGCTGCCCGAAAGCGAACCCAACCTGCTGCACCCGCTGCAATGGGTGCCGGAAGACGGGCTGTTCGAGGTGATCGTCGCCGCCGACCCGACCGCGCTGCGCTACCGGCTCAACGCCACCGAGCGCGGCCACAACCATACTTTTGTCGATCCTTATGCCGCCACTTTCTCGTTTCTGGGCGACCAGGATTGCTATCTGTTCGCCGAAGGCAACCACTACCAGATTTACGAGCGGCTGGGCGCGCACGTTTGCAGGGTCGACGGCCAAGCCGGGGTCAACTTTGCGGTCTGGGCGCCGAACGCCCGGCGGATCAGTGTGGTCGGGCCGTTCAACTACTGGGACGGCCGCCGCCACCCGCTACGGTTGCGGCCGGGTTCGGGCATCTGGGAGCTGTTCGTGCCGGGTCTGGGCGAAGGCGAACTCTACAAATTCGAGATCGTGCCGCGCAGCGGACCCGCGTTCCTGAAAACCGATCCATACGCCTTTTACACCGAGATTCCGCCCGGCACCGCCAGCGTGGTCTACGACCCCGACGGCAAGCATCCCTGGCGCGACGGCGAGTGGGTGGAGCGGCGGGCGCAAAACAAAGTTTGGGAACAGCCCGTAGCCATTTATGAAGTCCACCCCGGCTCGTGGCGGCATAAGGCCGATGGCGGGTTTCTGTCTTACCGCGAACTGGCCGACCAGTTGATCCCCTACGTGCTGGAGATGGGCTTCACCCACATCGAATTTCTGCCGCTGGCCGAACATCCCTACGGCCCGTCCTGGGGCTACCAGATTTCCAATTTTTACGCCCCGACCGCCCGCTACGGTCGGCCGGAAGAATTGATGGAGCTGATCGACCGCTGCCACCGGCACGGCATCGGCGTGATCTTGGACTGGGTACCGGCGCATTTTCCGAAAGACGCCCACGCCATGGCCTGGTTCGACGGCACCTGTCTGTACGAGCACGCCGACCCCCGGCAGGGCGAACACCCCGACTGGGGCACCTTGATCTTCAATTACGGCCGCCATGAAATCGAAAACTTCCTGATCGCCAACGCCTTGTACTGGCTCAAGACGTTCCATTTCGACGGGCTGCGGGTGGATGCGGTGGCGTCGATGCTGTACCTGGATTATTCCAAGAAAGACTGGATTCCCAACCGCTACGGCGGCAACGAAAACCTGGAAGCCATCGAATTTCTCAAGCACACCAACGCGGTAGTGCACGCGCAGTTCCCCGGCGTCATGATGATCGCCGAAGAATCCACCGCTTGGCCGAACGTGTCGCGACCCACCGACATGGGCGGGCTGGGTTTCGGGTTCAAATGGAACATGGGTTGGATGCACGACGTGCTGTCCTACCTGAAAGAGCGGCCCGAGCACCGCCGCCACCACCATCACAAACTAGGTTTCGGCCTCACTTACGCCTTCAACGAAAACTTTATCCTGTCGCTGTCGCACGACGAAGTGGTGCATTTGAAGAAGTCGCTGCTCGGCAAGATGCCCGGCGACGAACGACAGCAATTTGCCAACTTGCGGGTACTGTACGCCTTCATGTACGGCCATCCCGGCAAAAAGTTGATTTTCATGGGCGGGGAGTTCGGCCAGCCGAGCGAGTGGAACCACGACGCCCAACTGGAATGGCCGCTGCTGCGCCAGTCTCACCACCGGCGCTTGCAAACCTTCGTCAGCGATTTGAACCGGCTCTACGCCGGGGAGCGGGCGCTGTATCAAGTCGATTTTCGCGGCGCCGGCTTCGAATGGCTGGATGCGGGCGGCGCGGAAACCAGCGTGCTCGGCTTTGTCCGCAAGGCCCGCGACCCGCGCGAGGCGCTGCTGTTCGTGCTGAATTTTTCGGAGCGGCACTATTCCCACTACCGGATCGGCGCGCCGTACCCGACCACGTACCGGGAAATATTTCACAGCGACGCCCACGAATACGGGGGTTCCAGCAAGATCGTGCCGGGCTATACGATCACCGCCGAAGAGGTCTTCAGCCACGGCTTCGCCTTTTCCATCGTGCTGAATCTGCCGCCGTTTAGCGCGGTGGTGCTGAAACCGGACCCGTTGCGGCTGGAGTAATCGCCAGCCCTAAAAACGCCTGATGCGGTGCTCGATGGGTCGCGCCGGTCTGGGAGGACCGTCCGGTGCCGGGGTTCCGCCCTTTCCGAAATACCCCTTGACCGTCGCCTCGCCCTGGTCAGGGTCTACCCACATCCCGGCTGATCGTTCCACCGGGATCGGCGCGGACGTAATCCCCGGTGTTAAGGCGCAGGACGCCGTGATGGTAACCCGTGCCCGCATACACCGGGACGTTGACGATGCGGGCGAAGGCGGCGAGCAATTTCTCATTTTTTCCGATCTCGCAATTTTGCAGGTGAACGAAACCGCTTTGAGCGAAATTGCCCTTTAGCAAACTTAAAACCTTGGAAAACCGATCAATATTTTTCTCATCGAGAGTATCGCCACCGATTTCCATGCTGTTCTCGTTGCCGTGATCGAGGATGTTAAGCCTGCTCATCTTGCGGTTTTTGTTGAATTTGCGGAAAAATTGCAGGCGGTCGATAACATTCTGCACCATGGTATTGATGTCGGTCATCGTGACCGTACCGGGCATTTCAACCAACACGTTGTAAGCGGCGAGCGCGCCGCCGACCGCGGGTAAGCCGTATAGGCCGAGCAAGGGCGCGTTGAGCGGGCCGGTTCGTTGCAGAAACGCGGCAGCCCCGGCCATGGCGGGCAAGCTGAACTTTTCTATCCGAACATCGATAGCGGTTATCTCTATGCCCATGGCGATGTCCCCTGAAATCTATCGGCTAGGCTGCGGCGGACCTATTAGGTCTTTCAAGATTCAGGGTGATCGTCGCCTAAAAGAATTTCATATCCATTTCAGAATCCTTGAGTTTTATTAAATTTGTAACCAACGCGCGAAAAGCCGCTGGGCCAACGACAAAGCAATCTCCGTCAGCCCACCAAACGTTTTAGCACCGCCCGCGCGGGCGCACCGTCGCCGCCCGCCAGCTTGAGCGGCAGCGCGATCAGTTCGTAAGTACCCGGTTCGATCTCGGCCAAATTCAAGCCTTCCAGAATCACCACATCGGCTTCCAGCAAGGCGATGTGGGCGTCCGGTCCATCGTGAAAGCGTTGCACTGACAGATAATCCACGCCGATCAAGCGCAACCCGCGCGCCACCACCCAGCGCGCGGCGTCGGCGGTCAGCGCTACGAAATCTTTGCGGAACTCGCGATCGCCCTGCCGCCAGCCCTCGGAATTGCGGGTGCGCAGCAACAGACGCTGCGTATCGGCGGGCAGATCGAGCGTTTCCAGATCGCGGGCGCTAACCGCATCGACGCCCGGCAACGCCGCCACGACCGCCGGGCCAATCAGGGCATCCAGCGCGAGTTGGGTCACGTCCGCGCCGTTGGCCAAAAAGTGAAGGGGCGCATCGACATGGGTGCCGGTATGGACGCCGAAACTCAGCGCGCCATCGTTGATAGGATCGCCCCGCGCCATGTCGCGGCGGCGGGTGAATTCAACGGGCGGACTACCCGGCCAGCGCGGTAGCTCGGAGCAAATGGTCAGCGAAATATCGAAATAGTGGGTCATGGCTTTAACTCCGCGCAGATAAGGCTGTTCACTCGAACTCCCGCGTGGCTCCAATCGCACGACGAGTTTGCTTCTTGGCACCAATATGTTTCTTTTCATCGATCCGCCGTTGCTTGGTGGCGCGCGACGGTTTGGTTTTGAGGCGCGGCTTGGGGGCTGCCGCCGCTTGCTGGATCAGGGCGATCAACCGATCGATCGCATCCTGCCGGTTGCGCTCCTGGCTGCGAAAGCGGCGGGCGGTGATCAACAGCTCTCCGTCCTGGGTCGCGCGGCTTCCGGCCAGCGCCAGCAACCGCGCTCGCACCGCATCCGGCAGCGACGGCGAATTAGCCGCATCGAACCGCAACTCCGCCGCCGTCGCCACCTTGTTGACATTCTGCCCGCCGGGGCCGGAAGCGAGTTTGAATTGAAAGCGCAGTTCGTCCTCGGCGATGTGCAGGTCAGGCGTTACCTCGATCATGGCGGATCAGCTCCCGATCCCTTCCAATAGCCGCTCCACTACCACCACCCTGCTCTCAGCGTCGGGCAATTCCCCGATAAAACGCAGCTTGTCTTTGCCATCCAGCTTGTAGACGCGGTGTTGCTGCTGGATCAGTTGGACCAGCTTAACCGGGTCCACCTTCGGCTCCGGCCCAAATACGATCCGTCCGCCTTTGGGACCGGCTTCAATTTTCCTGATCCCGATGGGCGTGGCTTTCAGTTTCAAGCCGGTGACCCGAAACAGGTTCTTGACCGGCTCCGGCAACAGCCCGAAGCGGTCGATCATCTCGACCTGCAACTCGCGCAACTCGCCCTCGTCGCGGGCGCTGGCGATGCGCTTGTACAGAATCAACCGGCTGTGGATGTCGGGCAAATAATCGTCGGGAATCAGCGCCGGACTTTGCAGGTCGATTTCGGGGCCGTGATCCAGTGGCCGGTCCAGTTCCGGCACCCGGCCGGCCTTGAGCGCCTGCACCGCCCGCTCCAGCAGGTCCATGTACAGGGTGAAGCCGACTTCGTGAATCTGGCCGCTCTGCTGCTCGCCCAGCAGCTCGCCCGCACCGCGGATCTCCAGATCGTGGTTGGCCAGCATAAAACCCGCGCCCAAATCCTCCAGCGATTCGATGGCCTCGATCCGCTTGATCGCGTCCGCCGTC
>DPWB01000275.1:0-452 GCA_003527885.1 Candidatus Competibacteraceae bacterium | reverse complement strand
CCGCGCAACTGGTGCAATTGCGCCAGCCCCAGCTTGTCGGCGCGGTTGATCAGGATGGTGTTGGCGCTGGGCACGTCGATGCCCGATTCGATGATGGTGGTACACAGCAGCAGGTTGCAGCGACGGTGGTAGAAATCCAGCATCACCTGCTCCAGATCGCGCTCGCGCATCTGGCCGTGAGCGACGGCGATCCGCGCCCCCGGCGCGAGTTCGGCCAACTGGGCAGCCATCCGCTGGATGGTGTCCACTTCATTGTGCAGGAAGTAAATCTGGCCGCCCCGCTTCAATTCGCGCTGGCAGGCTTCGCGGATCGTGGCCGGATTCCACTGGCTGACGAAGGTCTTGACCGCCAGCCGACCCGCCGGCGGGGTGGCGATGATCGACAGTTCGCGCAAACCGGCCATTGCCATGTTCAGGGTGCGCGGGATCGGCGTCGCCGTCAAAGTGAGCAC
>DPWB01000389.1:17689-25846 GCA_003527885.1 Candidatus Competibacteraceae bacterium | reverse complement strand
GCGTTATGTGCGTTGGCTAGGACATTTGTTTTTTTTTTTTCAAGCAGAAGACGGCATACGAGATCTAGTACGGTCTCGTGGGCTCGGAGATGTGTATAAGAGACAGGCTCTGGCAACGGGCGACCCGGCTGGTGCGCGATTACGATGCTTCGCCCTTGCCGGAAATGGACGTGTGATGGCCGCGAAGCCCGGCGTCCCGCCCGCTCTCCCACCGAGCTGTAGCCGGGAGCAGCCATGACCGGCATCAGCCCCGAACAAGCGCTCGCCGCGTTGGCGCAAGCCGACTTGCTGTATTCGCCCGAGCAGATCGAGAGCGCGCTGGACCGCATGGCCGCCGCCATTACCGCCGAGCTGGAACGGCGCGACCCGTTGCTGCTGGTGGTGATGAACGGCGCGTTCGTGCCGGCCGCGCGGCTGCTGGCGCGGTTGCGCTTTCCGTTGCGGGTCGGCTACCTGCACGCCACCCGCTATCGCGGTGGCACGCGCGGCGGCGCCATCGAGTGGCTGGCACGGCCCCGGCCCGAGGTCGCCGGCCAAGTCGTGCTGGTGGTGGACGACATCTTCGATGAAGGCGACACCCTCAAGGCGATCCTCGCCGAAATCCGCCGCCGGGAGGCCAAGGCGGTCTACAGCGCCGTGCTGGTCGACAAGCGACACGACCGCAAGGTAGCCGGCCTGACCGTCGATTTCGTCGGCCTGGAGGTCCCGGACCGTTACGTGTTTGGCTGCGGCATGGATTACCACGATTACTGGCGCAACCTGCCCGCCATTTACGCCGTGGGCGGCTGAGGCTTATTCGTGCCGCCCTCTTCCAGCTTGACGCGCCGCGCCCGTTCGCGGGGTGACCGCTCGTGACCTCGCCCATCGCCGTCATCGGCGGCACCGGCCTCACATCTCTGGACACACTGAAAATCACCCGTCGACAGACCGTGTCCACCCCCTACGGCGACCCGTCCAGCCCGCTGATTCACGGGGAATTGGGCGGCCGGAGCGTGGTGTTTCTGGCCCGGCACGGCCCGCAGCACACCCTGCCGCCGCACAAGATCAACTATCGGGCCAACCTCTGGGCGCTGCACCGGATCGGCGCGCGACAGATCGTCGCCGTGGCGGCGGTCGGCGGCATCCGCGGCGACATGGCGCCCGGCGTGCTGGCCTTTCCCGATCAGTTGGTGGATTACACCTGGGGCCGGCACGGCACTTTCTTCGAGGACGATCTGAGCCACGTCACCCACATCGACTTCACCGAACCTTACTGCCCCGCGCTGCGGGAACGGTTGATCCAAGACGCCCGCGCGCTGAAACTCGACGCCCGCGAAACCTGCACTTATGCGGCGATGCAGGGGCCGCGCCTGGAAACGGCGGCCGAAATCCGCAAGCTGGAGCGAGACGGTTGCGACATCGTCGGCATGACCGGAATGCCGGAAGCCGCGCTGGCCCGAGAGTTGGATTTACCCTACGCCACTTGCGCGGTCGTCGCCAACCGGGCCGCCGGGAAGGCGCCGGGAGAAATCACCATGGCCGAAATCGAGCAAAATTTGGTTTCGGGCATGGTCCGCGTCAAAATGCTGCTGGCGCGCTCGATTCCGGCCTTGAGCGATCCACCCTAAAAATCGCCGTTTATCCGGCAACAGCGCCATGCGACCAACGGGCGCGCCATCGCCAAGAACAATGGCGCCGCTCCCTGAAACCCACCGCTCACCGAAACCCTAATGAACAACAAACTGCTCTTTTTGCGGGAGTTCTTGAAAAACCCAGGCCAAGTCTCCTCCATCATTCCCAGCTCGCGCTTCCTCGAACAGCGCATCGTACACTGGTCGGAAATGCGCTCGGCCAAAACCGTGGTGGAACTGGGCGCGGGGGTCGGCGGCACCACCCAAGCGTTTTTGAACGCGCTGCCACCGGATGCAAAATTGCTGAGCATCGAGATCAACCCCCAATTTTGCACGCTGCTCCGGCAAATCGAGGATGACCGGCTCATCGTGCATTGCGGCGGCGCTCAAGAACTGCAAGACACGCTCGCGCAACACCACCTGCCCGCGCCGGAGGCGGTGGTTTCGGGGATCCCGTTTTCCAAGATCGGGCGCGACACCGGTTCGAGCATCATCAAGGCGATCGCCTCGGCCCTGGTCGTTGGCGGACGCTTCGTTGCCTATCAAGTGAGCGACCAGGTTGCGGAACTGGCTCGCCCGCTGCTGGGAACGCCGGCGCGCGCCGGCCTGGAACTGCTCAATATTCCGCCGCTGCGGCTCTATCGTTGGGAAAAGTCGGCGGCCTGAACCGGAAGCCGAACCGACCGCGCCGTCATCTCTGGCTGCAAGGCGGCCGCGCTGGATGGATGGCCGGGCCGCGCCTCGTTCAACCGCTGCGGATCCGTCGGCCGCTGCGCAAATCACGGATTTCCGTCGGCTGGGCCGCGCCGCCGGTCGAACCGGACAGAAGATAATCGAGATCGCGGCCCAGTTGTCGGCGAACCGCCAGCGCCGTCCGCGCCGGCGGCCGGCCGCTCCGGTTGGCGCTGGTCGAAACCAGCGGGTGGCCGCACGCCCGGCACAGCGCCGCCGCCAGCGGATGAGCGGTCACCCGCACCGCCAGCGTGTCGTGCCGGCCCCGCAGCCAGCGGGGCGTTTCGGGCTTTGCGGGAATCAGCCAAGTGTGCGGTCCCGGCCAGCTGGCGGCGATCCGCTCCCGCTCGGCCAACGTCAGCGGCTGCAAGAAGGGATCGAGCTGCGCAATATCGGCGGCGATCAGGATCAGTCCCTTCGAGGCCGGTCGCCGTTTGAGCGCCAGCAAGCGCCGCACCGCCCGTTCGGCGAGCGGATTGCAGCCCAAGCCGTAAACCGCTTCAGTCGGATAGGCGATGATGCCGCCGGCCCGGATCGCCCGGACGGCGGCGCGCAAGCGCGCCTCCACGTCAACGCTGGCGCGAGGCCGCGACGCTGGCGGCGGATTTCTTGGTGGCGGTCGCCGCCTTCGCGCGCTTGGTCTTGACGGCCGGCGTTTCGGCCGCCGGCGTTTCGGCGGCAGTCTTTTTGGCGGCAGGGGTCTTGACGCTCGCCATCTTGCCCGACGTTGCCTTGGCGGCCGACGCCTTAGCGCCCGCCGCCTTACCGGAACCCGCTTTACCGGCGCGGCGCGGGTTGGCTTTCTTCTCGGGGGCCTCGCGCACCAGCGTTTCGCATTCGGCCAAGGTCAAACTCGCCGGTTCGCGGCCCTTGGGCAAACGGGCGTTTTTTTTGCCGTCGCTGATATAAGGCCCGTACCGGCCGTTCAAAATCTGGATCGGCGATTCGGGAAATGCGTGCAACACTTTGTTGGCCGCCACTTGTTGGTGCGCGGCGATCAGTTCCAGCGCCCGCTCGCGGCTGACGCTATAGGGATCCTCATCCTTCAGTGAAACGTACGTCTTACCGTAGCGCACGTAGGGTCCAAACCGGCCGATGCTGACTTGCATCGGCTCGCCTTCGGCGTTGGCCCCCAAATCGCGCGGCAACCGAAACAGCGCCAGGGCGTCATCCAGGGTGATGGCGTCCATGCGCTGGTCCTGCCGCAGGCTGGCAAAACGCGGCTTGTCGGCATCTTCCTTGACGCCGATCTGCGCGAACGGCCCGAACCGCCCCATCCGCACCGAAACCGGCTTGCCGGTTTTGGGATCGAGCCCCAACTCACGGCTTTGGATCACTTCCTGGCGTGAAACGCTTTCGGTCTTTTCTTCGACCAATTGCTTGAACGGGTTCCAAAAACCCCGCATCAGCGGCACCCAGTCTTCTTCCCCCCGCGACACCGCGTCCAACTCGTCTTCCAGTCGGGCGGTGAAGTCGTAATCCACGTAACGGGTGAAATGCCGGGTCAGAAAGCGGTTGACGATCCGGCCGATGTCGGTCGGCTTGAAGCGGCGGTTGTCCAGCAGCGCATAGTCGCGCGCCAGCAGCGTCGAAATGATCGCGGCATAAGTGGAAGGGCGACCGATCCCGTATTCCTCCAGCACCTTGACCAGACTGGCTTCGGAATAGCGCGGCGGCGGCTCGGTGAAATGCTGCTCCGGCCGCAGCGCCAACAAGTCCACCCAATCCCCCTCGCGCAGGGGCGGCAACATCCGGTCGTCGTCGTCGTCGCCGCGATCGTCCACCCCTTCCTGGTAAACCGCCATAAAACCCGGTTCGGCGACCGTCGAGCCGGTGGCGCGAAAAGTGTTGCCGGCGCCGCAACCCAAATCCACGGCGACCGTATCCAGCGTCGCCGAAATCATCTGACAGGCCACGGTGCGCTTCCAGACCAGTTCGTAAAGCGCGTGTTGGTCGGCGTTGAGCCGGGCGCGGATCGAATCCGGCGTCACCGCCACCTCGGTCGGCCGGATCGCTTCGTGCGCCTCTTGGGCGTTCTTGGCTTTGGTTTTGAACAAGCGGGGGCTGGCTGGGACGTTGTGCGCCCCGTAGCGCCGGGCGATCAAGTCTCGGATCGCGGCGATCGCTTCTTGCGCCAGATTGACCGAGTCGGTGCGCATGTAAGTGATCAGCCCGACCGCGCCCTGGCCGGTGTCGATGCCTTCATACAGTTGCTGGGCGACCCGCATGGTGCGCTGGGTCGAAAAACCCAGCTTGCGCGAGGCTTCCTGCTGCAAGGTCGAGGTGGTGAACGGCGCGGCCGGGTTGCGCTTGCGCTGCTTGCGCTCGACCCGCGCCACCCGCAAGCGGCCGATGGCGGCGGAATCCGACGCTTTGGATTCGGCCAGTTGGGCGCGGGCGGCGCCCAGCAAATCCCGCTCCATGGCCTGCGCCTGCCCGCGATCCGTAACGCTGAACTGGGTCAGCTTGGCGCCGCCGTATTCGCTCAGACGGGCGCTGAAAGGTTGGGCCTGTTTGGCGGCGTCGGCTTCCAGCGTCCAATACTCCCGCGTCTGGAAGCCTTCGATTTCCTGCTCGCGCTCGACGATCATCCGCAGCGCCGGCGATTGCACCCGGCCCGCGGACAGGCCGGGACGGATTTTTTTCCACAACAGCGGCGACAGATTGAACCCGACCAAGTAATCCAGGGCGCGGCGGGCTTGCTGGGCGTTGACCAAATCCAGCGACAGCTTGCGCGGATGATCGACGGCATCCTGAATCGCCCGCTGGGTGATTTCGTGGAACACCACCCGTTGGACCGGTTTGTCGCGCAGCAAATCGCGCTGTCTCAGAATTTCGTACAGGTGCCAGGAAATGGCTTCGCCTTCGCGGTCGGGATCGGTGGCCAGATACAACGTATCCGCTTTGGCCAGCGCCTTGACGATGGCCTCGACATGGCGCTCGTTCTTGTCGATGAGCTGATATTTCATGGTGAAGTCGCGCTCGGGATCGACCGCGCCTTCCTTGGGCACCAGATCGCGTACGTGACCGTAGGAAGCGAGTATCTCGAAATCCGGGCCCAGATATTTCTTGATCGTCTTCGCCTTGGCCGGCGACTCGACAATGACCAGGTTTTTACTCATGAGCTCAGCATGGATAAAAAGGGTGGGAGCGCCCGCCCAGAGCCGCCGGGCGGCGAGAGTTCGGGCGAGGCGCGAAAAGCGCGCGCTCGAGACCTAATGCAGGTAACCGGGAACCTCGTCGAACACCAGATCTTGTAACCAAGCGTAGGCCTCTTCTTGGCCGGGCTGGTTGAACAATACCATCAAAATGATCCATTTCAACTGATTCAAACCGATCTCGTCGGCCTGGAGCGCCATGACGCGATCGATCACCAGCTCGCGGGTTTCCGAGCCGAGCACGCCGCTTTGCTCCAAAAACAGCAGAAATCCCCGGCATTCCACATCCAGCTTGGCGGCTTCCGGTTCGACGTAAATGCGGAAGGAGCTGGGGTTGACCGTCAGCGGAACCGTCTGGCGCTCGGTCAGGCTGTCCAGCCACTCGAAGGCCTGTTGGATTTCCCGGGAGGGAAAGCCGGCGGCCAGCAGGTCGGTCTGAATGGATTCACGGTCAGGGTCATCGTCCGCCTCATCGTCCATATAGTGTTGAAACAGATACATCAACACGTCCAGCACGTTTTCTTTCATTCCAACGCTCACCTTGGAAAACAAAAACCCCCGTCATCCGGCGAGGGTGGAGGCCGATCCCGGAAGGCGACGGCCGGCGGTCACGCTTTGAGGCGACAGTACCTACCGCCGGGAACGGCCGCCACGTAACCCTCCAATTCCAAGATCAGCAGCATGGAGGAAACCACTTCCGCAGTCAATCCGCAACGCTCCACCAGCAGATCGACCGCCGCCGGCGCATCGCCCATCGCCGCCAGCAGCTGGCGGTAATCCTCATCCAGCGGCTTCGGCGGCATCAGCGCCGTCGCCGAAGCGACGGGCGTACCGGCGCCCGCCGCCGCCAGCGGACCCAATTCTTCCAGAATATCGGCGGCGGTTTCCACCAGCTTTGCACCCTGCCGGAGCAGTGCGTGACAGCCTTTGGCCAGCGGATTGTGAATGGAGCCGGGAATGGCGAACACTTCCCGCCCCTGATCGAGCGCCAAGCGGGCGGTGATGAGCGAGCCGCTCTGCAAGGCCGCTTCCACCACCAGCACCCCCAGCGCCAACCCGCTGATCAGGCGGTTGCGGCGCGGGAAATTCTCGGCCAGCGCCGGCGTGCCGATGGGAAATTCCGAGACCAGCGCGCCGCGTTCGGCGATGGCGTGGGCCAAATCCCGGTGTTTGGCGGGATACACCCGCTCCAGGCTGGTGCCGGTGACCGCCACGGTCCAGCCCCCGGCGGCCAGCGCGCCCTGATGGGCGGCCGCGTCGATGCCGAGCGCCAGACCGCTGGTGACCGTCAAGCCGCCTTCGGCGAGAAAGGCGGCGAACTGCCGGGCGGTTTCCCGGCCCGGCGGCGTGGGATGGCGGGTTCCGACGATGGCCAGTTGCGGCGCGCGCAGGCTGTCCACCGCACCGCAGACGAACAGCAGGGGCGGCGGGTGGACGAGTTGCCGCAACAGCGGCGGATAACGGCTGTCGTCCAGCGCCAGCAACCGGTTGCCGGGCCGTTCCAACCAGGCCAAATCCCGCTCGACCCCCCGCCAGTCGGGCTCGCGCAAATAGTCGAGCGCGGCGGCGGGCAGGCCGAGCCGGTCCCACTCGGCCCGGTCGGCGGCCAAGGCGGCCCCGGCCGAGCCAAAGTGCTCCAGCAGCCGGTCGAAGCGGGCCGGGCCGATGCCCGGCGCCCGTAACAGCGCCAGCAATCCCGCGGGATCGGTCGCTGGCGGCGCGGCGTCCCGGTTCAGGGCGTGATCACCCGGTCCTGCAAGCGGATGGAACGTTCGGCCTGCATCACCAGCCCGTAGCTGACCAGCTCGTGGGCCTTATAGATCATCACCAAGCCGGCCCGCTCGCCCGGCAGGCGCACGGTCCCGCCCGATACCGGATCCTCGACCTTGCGGTCCTTGCCGAACACCGCCAAAACGTGGCCGGGCTCGATCCCATCCTGAGCGCCCAGATTGATGATGACGCTGCTGTATTGGGTGATCTGGGTCACGTCGGCGTCGAGCTTGGCGATGATGGCGCCTTCGGTGTCCGGCGGTACCGGATGCGGCTCGAAGCTGTACAGCTCGCGCTCCTCCTCGACCGCCAGCAACCGGTCGCCGGCGCGGATCGGTGCGACGGTGTGGGACAGGATGAACGTGGCCGGGCTCTCATCCCGCTCCAGCGTCGCCTGACCGAGATAGATACCGGCAACGCCCAACGAACGGCCGGAACCGGGCTCGCGCAACTCCTCGCCGGGACGGAACACCTGATAGTGCGCCTGGTCAAAACTGGGGCCTCGAACATAAACTCGGTCGCGGTCGGCGTAAACCGCCTGCTCGTCGTCATCGGCGATGATGTAGGGCATACTGCGCCAATTCGCTGCGCTCATCACTTCGGCGCGGGTCAGAAACGATTCGACCGCGTCGCGGGGAACCGCCGGGATCGGCTGGGTCAGCGTTTCGGCGCGGACCTCGGGCGAGAGCTTGATCAACGGCACCTCGCCACGGGTGGCGACCAGTTGCGGGTTGCCGTCGGCGTCGTGGCTGAAGCGGAGCACGTCGCCCGGATAGATCCGGTGCGGGCTGCGAAGCTGGGGATTTTGCCGCCAGATCCGCCGCCACTGCCAGGGGTTTTGCAGGAACCGGCCGGCGATCGACCACAGCGTGTCGCCGGGCGCCACG
>DPWB01000389.1:0-17533 GCA_003527885.1 Candidatus Competibacteraceae bacterium | reverse complement strand
GCCGCCGCCAGCGACAGGGCAGTCCCGAGATGCCTTGATGAACGCGTGATAGTCATGGTCCTTGCTCGTCATCCAAAGGAACGGGCGGGAGTGTATGCGGATTACCCCCTTGGCGCAAAGTATAGCCCCCATAGTGTAATTTCTCGTATGATTTCCCGGTGAAAAAATCGATGCGGCGATCAAATCGGGCGTTTGCGGAGTCCCCATGGCAAAACTGACCATACTGCACTATCCGGATCCCCGGCTGCGCAAGCCGGCATTGGCGGTGGAAACCGTCGACGAAGGCGTGCGTGCCTTGATCGACGACCTGCTGGAGACCATGTACGCGGCGCCGGGCATCGGTTTGGCCGCCACTCAAGTCAACGTCCAGAAACGGATCGTGGTGATGGATGTCTCCGAGGAGAAAAACCGGCCGCTGGTGTTCATCAACCCGAGCGTGCTCGAACGGGAAGGGGAATGCGAGTCGGAGGAAGGCTGTCTGTCGGTGCCCGGTTTTTATGAAAAGGTCGAGCGCGCCGAGCGGATACGCGTCAGCGCCCTGGACCGCGACGGCGATCCGTTCGAACTGGAGGCGCGCGGCTTGCTGGCGGTCTGCGTCCAGCACGAGATCGATCATTTGGACGGCAAATTGTTCGTGGATTACCTGTCGGTGCTGAAACGCGACCGTATCCGCAAGAAACTGGAGAAGCAATCCCGTCTCGAAGCGCGCGCCTCTTGAGCATGGCTTTCCGCGCGCCGCGCGCCATTGGCCGCTCTTGCCGGTTGACCCCGCCCGGCGCCCGGCGCCCGGCGGCGTCTTCGGCCGATTTCCTCAGCCCATGACGACGACTTCACCGCGTCTGGTCTTTGCGGGTACCCCCGACTTTGCCGTTCCGAGCCTGCAAGCGCTGTTGGCGGCGGGTTATTCGCCCGTCGCGGCCTATACCCAGCCGGACCGGCCGGCCGGCCGTGGCCGCCAGCCGCGCGCCAGCCCGGTGAAAACCGCCGCGCTGGCCGCCGGGATACCGGTCTACCAGCCCGATAGCTTGCGCGACCCGGCCGTCCAGAGCGAACTGGCCGCCCTGGCCCCGGATCTGGTGGTGGTGGCCGCTTACGGCCTGATCCTGCCGCCGGCGGTGCTGGCGATTCCCCGGCTGGGCTGCGTCAACGTCCACGCTTCGCTGTTGCCGCGCTGGCGCGGCGCGGCCCCGATCCAGCGCGCCATTCTGGCGGGGGACGCCGAAACCGGAGTCTGCATCATGCGCATGGAGGCCGGCCTGGATACCGGCCCCGTCTATGCCCGCGCTTCCTGTCCGCTCGCGCGCGGGACCACCGGCGGCGAGTTGCACGACCGGTTGGCGGTTTTGGGCGCGCAGACCCTGCGAACAACGGTGCCGGGGGTGCTGGCCGGCGTTTTGGCGGCGGTACCCCAAGACCACGGTCGAGCGACTTACGCACCTAAACTGGCCAAAACCGAAACCGAACTCGATTGGAACCGCCCGGCCTTGGAGCTGGAACGGCGCGTGTTGGCCTTCAACCCGTATCCGGTGGCCCAGACACATGCGGACGGTCAAACCGTGCGCATCTGGCGGGCGCGCGCCGAGGCGGAAACATCGCACGGCGTCACGCCGGGGACCGTGCTGCGGGAGAACAGCAGCGGCATCGCCGTCGCCACCGGCGCGGGCGTGTTGCAGCTGACCGAAGTTCAACTGCCGGGCGGGCGGGCGCTGCCGGTCGCGGCGTTCTTGACCGCCCACCGGCTGGCTGGCCGGCGGCTGGGCATGGCATGAACGTCCGCGCCAGCGCGGTCCAGGTACTGGTTCAGGTGTTGGGCGAGGGCCGCTCGCTGGCGACGGCGCTACCGCCGATCCTGAACCGGACCGCCGTTCGCGACCGAGGCTTGCTGCGCGAGCTGTGTCACGGCGTCTGCCGCTGGTATTTCCGATTGCAAAGGCAGCTCGACCGGCTGTTGGCGCGGCCGCTGGCGGTGACGGAATACGGCGTTCGCGCCCTGCTGCTGATCGGCCTGTACCAGTTGTGGCACTTGCGCGTTCCCGACCATGCGGCCGTCTCCGAGACGGTCGCCGCCGCCCGCCAGCTGCGCAAACCGTGGGCGGCGGGACTGATCAACGCGGTGTTGCGCGCCGCCTTGCGCCGGAAGCAAGAGCTGGCGGCGCTCTTGGAAAGCGATTCGGAGGCCGGGACCGCTCACCCGCGTTGGTTGCTGGCGCGGCTGCGGCAGGACTGGCCAGACGATTGGCCGGCCATCGTCGCCGCCAACAATAGCCGCCCCCCTTTTGTCCTTCGCGTCAACTCACGCCGCTTGGCGCGCGAGGATTACCGTCTGCGGCTGGCCGAAGCGGGACATTCCGCCGACGCGGTGCCGGGCGTACCGACGGCGCTACTCCTGGCCGAACCGACCGATGCCGCGACCCTGCCCGGCTTCGCTGAGGGCTGGGTGTCGGTGCAGGATGCCGCCGCGCAACTGGCGGCGGCTCTGTTGGAGGTCCGACCGGGGCAACGGGTGCTGGATGCCTGCGCCGCGCCCGGCGGCAAGACCGGCCATCTGCTGGAATGCGAACCGAATTTGCAACTGACCGCGCTCGATGGGGACGCCGGCCGGCTGGAGCGGGTGCGCGATACCTTGCGCCGGCTGCGGACGGATGCCCGCCTGATCGCGGGCGACGCCGCCCGGCCGGCGGATTGGTGGGACGGCATTCCCTTCGACCGCATTCTGGTGGACGCGCCCTGCTCGGCCACCGGCGTGATCCGCCGTCATCCCGACATCAAGCTGTTGCGCCGCGAGAGCGACATCGCCGCGCTGGCCGAGCAGCAGCGGGCGATCTTGGTCGGCCTGTGGCCGCTGCTGCGGCCGGGCGGCCGCTTGCTGTACGCCACCTGCTCGGTACTGCGCCAAGAAAACGATCGGGTGATCGCCGCTTTCCTCGCCGCTCAGCCCGACGCCGTCGAATGGCCCATCGCGGCCGGGTGGGGCCGCGCCTTGCCGCACGGCCGCCAGCTGCTGCCGGGTGAAGCGACCATGGACGGTTTCTACTACGCCGGCCTGTCCAAACCACCGGCCGCAGCCCCCGGAGCGTAGCCATGGCGGCCGGCGCGCGACGGATCTGGACACCCGGTCGGGTCGCCGGCCTGCTGTCGGCGCTGCTGTGGGGCCTGTTGACGCTTGCCAGCGCCTGGGCGGCCGGCTTTGAGGTGCTCGCCGCCTCCACCAAGCTGGACGGTGGGGTTTACCGGCTCGATGCCCGCATCGAATACCATTTCAGCAATGCGGCGCTGGAAGCCTTGCAAAACGGCGTCCCCCTCACCATCGAACTGGAAATGCAGGTCCGCCGCCGCCGCGCCTGGGTGTGGGATGAGACGGTTTATTCCCTGGGCCAGCGCTTCAAGCTGGAGTATCACGCGCTCAGCCGCCAGTACCTGGTGAGCAATCTCAACAGCAAAGAGCGCCGCGGCTTCACCAGCCGGAGCGCCGCGTTGCAGTTCATGGGCCAGATCAACGGCTTTCCCATGCTCGACCGGGGCCTGCTGGCCCGCAACGAGCGCTACGAAGGCGCCTTGCGGGCCTGGCTCGACATCGAATCCCTGCCGGCGCCGATGCGGGTGTTCGCCTATCTGTCCGACAGTTGGCGTCTGACCAGCGAGTGGTACACGTGGCCACTCTGATCCGCCGCTTCGCCGGCGCCCGGGGGCTGGCGCTCACCTTGCTGCTGTTCGGGCTGCTGCTGGTGCTGCTGATCCTGATGGGCCGCGCCACCACCAACTCGGCCAAGTTCGGCCAGATGTACGGCTGGCTGCTGCTGGTCAGCGCCATCGGCCTGGGGGCTTTGGCCAGCCTGATCCTGTACAACCTGATCGCCCTGATCGGCCTGTACCGGCGTCGGGCCCCCGGCTCCCGCCTCACCTTGCGGCTGACCGGCATTTTCGCGCTGCTGGCCATCACCCCCGTGGCGCTGGTGTACGGTTTTTCGCTGCATTTCTTGCAACGGGGCATCGATAGCTGGTTCGACGTGCAGGTGGACCGCGGCCTGGAAAACGCCTTGGAGCTCAGCCGGACCGCCCTGGATCTGCGGATGCGCGAGGTGCTCAAGCAAGCCCTGCGGGTCGCCGTCAGCGTCGCGGACAGCGACGGCGAGCAGGCCGGCCGCCGCCTGGACGACCTGCTCGATCTCGGCGAAGCCTCCGAGCTGACCCTGTTCGGCCAGGGCGGCCGGATCATCGCCACCGCCAGCATGGACCCGGCGGCGATCCTGCCGCACCCCCCGCCGGAAACGGCGCTGCTGCAAGTCCGCCAGGGCCGCAATTACGTCGGGCTGGAACCGGTCGGCGACGCCGGCTTCCACATTCGGGTCGTGGTGCCGGCCACCTCCCTCGGCAACGAGGAGCGGCAGTTACAGGCCCTGTTTCCGGTCACCGACCGTTTGAGCCTGCTGGCCGACGCGGTGCAGGCCGCTTTCGACAGCTACCGGGAATTGATCTTCCTGCGCGCGCCGCTCAAGGCCAGCTTCACGCTGACCCTGTCGCTGGCGCTGTTGCTGGCGGTGCTGGCGGCGTTCTGGGCCGCGTTTTACACCGCGCGCCGGCTGGTGCAGCCCTTGCGCGAGCTGGTCGACGGTACCCGGGCGGTCGCGGTCGGCCAGTTCAACAAACAACTGGCCGGCGCCGGGGCCGGCAGCGACGAGCTGGGCTTTTTGGTGGAATCCTTCAACCAGATGATCCGCAACCTGGCCCAGGCGCACGACGCCGCCCAACGCAGCCAGGGGCTGGTCGAAAGCCAGCGCGCCTATCTGGAAACGGTGCTGGCGCGGCTGTCTTCGGGGGTTCTGACCATGGATCAGGCCGGCCGCCTGCAAACCTGCAACGCGGCGGCCAGCCAGATCCTGGAGGTCGACTTGCAGGAGTATCTCGGCGCCGACAGCCAGTGGATCGCCGTGGCGCACCCGATGTTGCAGGAGTTCATCGCCGCCGTCGGCCCGCACTTGGCCGAGACCGGCGACTGGCGCCAGGAAATCGCCTGGTTCGGCACCGCCGGCCGGCGCATCCTGATGTGTCGCGGCAGCTCGTTGCCGGATGCGGTCGGCCTCCACGGGGGCCACGTCATCGTCTTCGACGATATCACCCACGTCGTCCAGGTCGAGCGCGAGGCGGCTTGGTCCGAAGTGGCGCGCCGCCTCGCCCACGAGATCAAGAACCCACTGACGCCGATCCAGTTAGCCGCCGAGCGCATCCGCCACAAATACCTCAAGCAATTCGACGAGGAACAAGGCAAGATCCTGGAGCGTGGCACCCACACCATCGTCCAGCAGGTTCAGGCGATGAAGGAAATGGTGGACGCCTTCAGCGAGTACGCCCGCCCGCCGCGCTTGCAGCTGGTGCCGCTGGAGTTGAACGAATTCGTCACCGAGGTGCTCTATCTCTACCGCGATTACCCGGCGGGCGTGGAAATCAAGCTCGACCTGACCCAGGAACCCTTGCGGGTCAACGGCGACAAGGGCCGGCTGCGGCAACTGCTGCACAACTTGGTCAAGAACGCCATCGAAGCGATCCGCGACGGCCACGGCTCGACCTTGTGGATCAGCACCCGCCGCGAGCACGTCGCCGGCGCCGACCGGGTCGAACTGAGCGTGCGCGACGACGGGCCGGGTTTCCCCGATTCGGTGCACGCCAACGCCTTCGAGCCCTACGTGACTACCAAACTCAAGGGAACCGGGCTAGGATTGGCGATCGTCAAAAAAATTGTCGAAGAGCATGGCGGCTGGATTCAATTGGAAACCCCGGCGGACGGCGGCGCCCGGATCGTGGTTCGCTTGCCGATCTTTCACGACGGCGCCGACGCTCCAACTCCACCCGCCGTTCCCGCCGCGCCGTTGCACACTGATAAGGAGGCCGCCGGATGAGCGCGTCTTATATTCTGGTCGTTGATGACGAACCCGACATCCGCGACTTGGTCAAGGAAATTCTGGAAGACGAAGGCTATGCCGTCTCGACCGCCGAGAACGCCGCCGCCGCCCGCGAGGCGCGCCGCGCGCAGCGGCCCGATTTGATCCTGCTCGACATCTGGATGCCGGACACCGACGGCATCACCCTGCTCAAGGAATGGAGCGAGGGCGATCACCTGCCCTGCCCCGTCATCATGATGTCCGGGCACGGCACCGTCGAGACGGCGGTGGAAGCGACCCGGCTGGGCGCTTACGATTTCATCGAAAAACCCCTGTCCATGGCCAAGCTGCTGCTGACCGTGGAGCGGGCGCTGGAAGCGGACCGGTTGGCGCGGGAAAACCTCAACCTGCGCCGGCAGCAGCGGATCGTGGCCGAACCGGTCGGGCGCAGCGAAGTCGTCCAGCGGCTGCGCGCCCAGGTGCTGCGGATCGCACAGCACGATGCCCCGATCCTGATCTTCGGCGAGCCCGGCACCGGCAAGGAAGTCTACGCCCGCTTCCTGCACGCCCACAGCTTGCGCCGCGGCGGCCCGTTCGTGGATGTGGGCGTCGGCTCCATCGCCCGCGAAAACGCCAGCCTGGAGCTGTTCGGCTCCGAGCAGGGCGACCGGATTCACTACGGCCGGCTGGAGCAAGCCAGCGGCGGCACCCTGTTTCTGGACGAGTTGGCCGACATGGATCTCGAAGCGCAAGCCAAACTGGCCAGCGCCCTGGAGAACGGCTCGTTTTTGCGCATCGGCGGCAAGGAACCGGTCCGGGTCAACGTCCGGGTGGTGGCCGCCACCCACCGCGACCTGGAGCAGGAAGTGGCGCTGGGCCGGTTTCGCGAAGACCT
Organism: Candidatus Competibacteraceae bacterium; assembly: GCA_003527885.1. Classification (GTDB taxonomy): domain Bacteria; phylum Pseudomonadota; class Gammaproteobacteria; order Competibacterales; family Competibacteraceae; genus Competibacter_A. The sequence continues at coordinate 10,762 of DPWB01000389.1, read as the reverse complement.
TTATTACCAGCTCAACGTCGTCCCCATCAAACTGCCGCCGCTGCGCGATCACATCGAGGACGTGCCGGAGCTGCTGAACTATTACATCGGCTACTTCGTCGATCAGGAAAGCCTGATCTACCGCCACTTCACCCTGGCCGCCCAGAACCGCCTGCGCAACTACAACTGGCCCGGCAACATCCGCGAGCTCAAGAACCTGGTGCAGCGCCTGCTGATTCTGGGCGGCGACGAGGAGATCACCCAAGACGAAGTGGACGCCGCCGTGCGCGGCATCACCGCCGTCAAGGCCCAGGACGTCGGCAGCATCCCGCTGAACCTGCCGCTGCGGGAGGCGCGGGAGCAGTTCGAACGGACCTATCTGATGCAACAGTTTCGCGAATGCGAGGGCAACGTGGCGCGGCTGGCCGACCGGGTCGGTATGGAGCGCACCAACCTGTACCGCAAATTGCGCGCCCTGGGCATCGACCCCAAGAAAGCCCTCGACGAATAAGGAGCGGACGTGAAGATCGTGATTCTCGGGGCCGGCCAAGTCGGTGGCTCGGTCGCGCATATCCTGGCCGGCGAGGCCAACGACGTGACCGTGGTGGACGCCAACCCCGAACGCTTGCAGGCCCTGCAAGACCGTCTCGATATCCGCACCGTCCGCGGCAGCGCCTCCTACCCGTCCGTGCTGGAACAGGCCGGCATCGCCGATGCCGACATGCTGATCGCGCTGACCGACAGCGACGAAGCCAACATGATCGCCTGCCAGGTCGCCCACACGTTGTACAACACCCCGACCAAGATCGCGCGGGTGCGCGCCGGCAGTTACACCGCCTACCGCGACCAGCTGTTCAAGGACGATGCGCTGCCGGTGGATGTGCTGATCAGCCCCGAACAGCTGGTGACCGATTACATCCAGCACATCATCGAGCATCCCGGCGCGCTCCAGGTGCTGGATTTCGCCGAGGGTCAGGTGCGGCTGGTCGGCGTCAAGGCCTACGAGGGCAGCACGCTGATCGGTCAGGCGCTGCGCACCCTGCCGGAGCGGATGCCCGGCATCGACACGCGGGTGGCGGCCATCTTCCGCCAAGGCAGCCCGATCATGCCGGAAGGCGACACCGTGATCGAAGCCGACGACGAGGTTTTCCTGATCGCCGCCCGCAAGAACACCCGCGCCATCGTCGCCGAACTGCGCAAGCTGGACCGGATGGTCAAGCGCATCATCATCGCCGGCGGCGGCCACATCGGCGCCCGGCTGGCGCAAGGGCTGGAAGACCGGTTCCAGGTCAAGGTCATCGAACGCCACCCGGTCACCAGCAAGCGGCTGTCCGAACAGCTGGACCGTGCCATCGTGCTGCACGGCGATGCCGCCGACGAGAACCTGCTGCGCCAGGAAAACATCGAACACGTCGACGTGTATTGCGCCGTCACCAACGACGACGAGGCCAACATCCTCTCGGCGATGCAGGCCAAGCGGATGGGCGCCCGCAAGGTGATGGCGTTGATCAACTTGTTATCCTACGTCGATCTGGTCGAATCCTCCGGCATCATCGACGTCGCGATCTCGCCGCAGCAGGCCACCATCGGCACCCTGTTGACCCACGTCCGCCGCGGCGACGTGGTCAAGGTGCATTCGCTGCGGCGCGGCGCGGCCGAGGCCATCGAAGCCATCGCCCACGGCGACTATAAAACCTCCAAAGTGGTGGGCCGGCGCATCGAGGAAATCCGCCTGCCGCCCGGCACTACCATCGGCGCGATCGCCAGGGGCGACGAGGTGGTGATCTGCCACCACGACACCGTGATCGAAGCCGATGACCACGTCATCCTGTTTCTGGTCGACAAGAAGCGCGTGCCGGAGGTCGAACGGCTGTTTTCGGTCGGGGCGACTTTCCTGTAAGCCCGCGCCGGGGAAAAACCCCTTATGTTAGAATGCGCCCGATTTTGCAGCAGCGTTCACCCCGGCCAAACCCACCAAAACCACCGGCGTTGATAGGATCCCGAACATGACCGCATTCAATTTCGAACAAGCGCGCCACAACATGATCGAACAGCAGATTCGGCCGTGGGATGTGCTGGACCAACAAGTGCTGGATACCCTCGCCCGCGTGCCGCGCGAGGATTTCGTGCCGGAACGCTACCGCAATCTGGCTTTCAGCGATGTCGCCATCCCGCTCGGTCACGGCGAGTTCATGATGAAACCCACGGTCGAGGGCCGGTTGCTGCAAGCCCTGGCGGTCAAACCGGCCGATCTGGTGCTGGAAGTCGGCACCGGCAGCGGCTATCTGACCGCCTGTCTGGCGCGGTTGGCCACCCGCGTGGTCAGCGTGGAGATCGTGACCGACTTCACCGACGCCGCGCGCTCCAAGCTGAAAACCCACGGCGCGGCCAACGCGGTGCTGCATACCGGCGACGCCAGCCGCGGTTGGAGCGGCCATCGTTACGACGCCATCGCCGTCACCGGCTCGGTGGCCGATGTCGCCGAGGAGTGGCGGCAAAGCCTGAAGTTGGGCGGACGCTTGTTCGTCGTGGCCGGCAAACCGCCGGTCATGGAGGCGCTGCTGATCACCCGCACCGGCGAGCGGGCATGGCTGCGGGAAAGCCTGTTCGACACCGAGCTTTCGCCCTTGCGCAACGCGGCGCCCACCAAGGCTTTCGTCTTCTGACCGGCAGCGACCCGTCCCCGATCCGGCCAGCCTCGACAACGCGCGGCCCAGGAGTGGTATATTAGAGATTGTTAACATACTCACTCACAGGAGATGCCGTCACTCATGCCCAAACTCTCTTGTCTGGTGTTGGCAGGACTGGCCGCGGTGGTCTGCGGCCCGCCGGCGTGGGCGGAGGACCTGCTGTACGTCTACCGCCAGGCCCAAGACAGCGATCCGGTGCTCAAGGCCGCCACCGCCAACCGCGACGCGGCCCGGGAAGCCAAACCGCAGGCGCGGGCCTTGCTGTTGCCGAACCTGGGGATTTCGGCCGAGCAAGGGTATAACTTTGGAATCGAAGGGGCGGCGCCGGGGCCATCGTCAGCCGACGACCACACCTACGGGATCAGGCTGGTTCAGCCGCTTTACAACCGGGGCCACCAAGTCCGGCAGCGGCTGGCGGAGGCGGTGGTCGGCCAAGCCGACGTCAATCTCGGCAACGCCCGCAACGAGCTGGTGCTGCGGGTCTCACAAGCCTATTTTGGCGTGTTGGCGGCGTTGGACAACCTCAGCTACGCCACGGCCGAGAAGAACGCCTTCGCCCGCCAGCTCGAACAAGCCAACCGCCGTTTCGAAGTGGGGCTGGCGACCATTACCGACGTTTACGACGCCCAGGCCCGCTTCGACGCCGCCGTTTCCCAGGAAATCGAAGCCACCAACCAACTGGCGAACGCGCGCGAGGTCTTGCGGCAGTTGACCGGTCGGGACTACGCGCAACTCAATTCGTTGAGCGAACGGATGCCGCTGGTGCTGCCCGAACCGCACGATCCCGAGGAATGGGTGCGGATGGCGCTGGAAAACAACCTGAGCTTGCGCGGCACCGCGTTCGGCGTCGATCAGGCGCGCGAGAACGTCAAACTGCAACAGGCCGGCCACTACCCGACGCTGGACCTGCAAGCCGGCCGGGTCGACACCGACAACGGCGCCAACAGCAATCTCGCCAGCAGCCAGCTCAACCTGCAACTGACCATTCCGCTCTACAGCGGCGGCGCGGTGTCCTCGCGGTCCCGCGAGGCGGCCTACAACTACGAAGCGTCCCGACAAAGCTTGGAAAACCAGCAGCGCGAAACCATCCGCATCGTCCGCAACGCCTATCGCGGTCAGGAGACCGCCATCAGCCAGATCAAGGCGCTCGATCAGACCCGCGTCTCCACCCGCAGCGCCCTGGAGGCCAACCAAGCCGGTTACGAGGTCGGCACTCGGACCATCGTGGACGTGCTGGACGCCGAACGGAACGTGTATCTGGCCGAACGGAATTTTGCCGCCGCCCGCTACTCCTACGTCACCAACTACCTGACGCTGCGCCAAGCCGCCGGCCAGTTGTCGGAAGCGGACATCGCGGAACTCAACCGGTGGCTGGGTCCCCCCCGTTCGACCAGCGGCGAACCCGCCGCCGCCGCGCCCGTTCCGCAACCCGCCAAACCGGGGGGCGCCAAGAGCGCCGCCGGCAACGCCAGAGCGCCCGTCCTGGCCAAACCCGCCGACAGCGGGCCGACGGCCGCCAAAAAACGGCCACGCAAAACGGCGGACGGATCACGTTCGGAGCAGTCCGCGCCGGCGGGCAAACCGCCCTCTAACGGATCGAAATAGCCGGATTGACCCCTTACCCGCCCACGAATTGATCGCCGATGAACGCCGAGGTGGCACGGGCTTGCCCCGTTACTCCCCTAGCCCCGACCCGACTGCCGCGCCGGCTGGCGGCCATCGTTTATGACGGCTTGCTGCTGGCGGGCGTGTTGCTGGTCGCGACCGCGCTGGCCTTGGGATTGGCGGTGCTGGTGGTTGGCGGCGAACGCGCCAAGCTGCACAGCCCGCTCCAAGGCAATCCGTTTTTTTCGAGCTATTTACTGTTTGTGTGTTTTTTCTTCTTCGCCGGTTTTTGGATGCACGGCGGCCAAACCCTGGGAATGCGCGCTTGGCGGTTGCGGGTCCAGCGGCGCGACGGTCGGGGCATCGGTTGGTGGCAGGCGTTGCTGCGGTTTTTGAGCGCCGGCATCTGGCCGATTCCTGTCGCCGCTTACCTGTATCGGGTTCTCGGTGTCGGGGTCGGCCCCAGCCTGGCCGCCGGTGTGGCCTGCCTGGTTCTGGTGCTGGCGCTGCGCCTGCCCGACCGGCTGTCGGAAACGGAACTGGTGGTGCTACCCAAGCCAAAAGGTTGAATCAGCGCAAGCGGTGCAGCGCGAAAAATCCCACCCCCAAGAACAGCAGCGCCGGCAAGATCGCGCCCAGCAACGGCGGGTAACCGTACAACAGCACCACATTGCCCAACAGATAGTTGGCCAAAAAAAACGCCAGCCCGAGCAGCAGCCCCACCAGCAGCCTCTGACCGATTCCAGCCGAGCGCTGCGGGCCGAACACGAACGGCATGGCGACCACCAGCATCGCCAAATAAACCAGCGGCGCCAGCAGCTTGCGCCACAAGGCCAAGCGATAGCTTTGGGCGTCCAACCCGTTGCGCTCCAGATAATCGACGTACACCCACAGATCGCGAACCGACAGGTCACCGGGGTCCGCCGCCAACACCTCCAGAATTTTCGGACTGACGGCGGACGTGATGGTCAAGCTATTCAACTTCTGGGTTTGCACGGTATCGCCGTTCAGAGTACTGCGGTCGATGCCTTCCAACACCCAGCGGCCTTCCTGATAGCGCGCGCCTTGCGCGGCGGTGACGGTTTCCAGCCGGGATTGGGGGCCGATCTTGAAAATATGGATACCCGACAAGCGGATGCCGGGCAACACCGCCTGGACGTGAACGAAGTAGTCGCCATCGCGCACCCAGAAGCCGCGCCCGCCCCGAATCGCCATGCCCTCGCTCTTGGCGGCGGCGCGCTGTTCGCTGGCACTCTGCTCCAGAGGCGGCGCGACGAACTCGCCGATCAGCAACACCCCCAAACTCAGCACCAGCCCGGTTTGCAAGACAGAACGGGTCAATTGGCTCAAGGACAAGCCGGCGGCGCGCATGACGATCAATTCGCTGCCGCCGGCCAGCGCGCCCATGCCCAGCAAGGCCCCGACCAACAGCGCCATCGGAAACAGCTCGTACAAGCGCTGGGGCTGAATCAGCAGCAGGAATCGCAGCGCCGCCGCGAAATCGTAGCGGCCTTTGCCCACATCCTCCAATTCCACCAACAGGCTGAGGAACATTTCCAGCAGCAGCAACACCAGCAAGGCCACCAGGGTCGTGCCGGCGACGGTACGGAAGATGTAGCGATCGAGAATCCTCATACCGCGTCCGCCCGGCTGATCGCGGGACGGCGGAGCCGCCGCAAGCCCCGGCCGCGCGCGTAGTGGCGCAGCAGCAAGCCGACGCCCAACAGCACGAACAGACCGTGCACCCACCACAGACCCAGGGCGGGACCGACGCGCCCGTGGCTCAGCCAGGACTCGCCGACGCCGATCAGATTGAAATTGATCGCATAAATCAGCACCGCCGCGACGATTCGACCGTAACGGCCTTCTCGCGGTTTGGCGCGAGCCACCAACGGCGCCCACAGGGCAATGACCAGCACTTGGATCGGGCTGTTGAGGCGCATCTGGAATTCCGCCACATGATCGGGTTCGGCCGACCCCAGCAATTGCCGGGTCGGCAGCGTCTCCCGGTGCTTCCATTCCTGGCGCGGCGGCGCGGTATCCACCCGCACCGTGGCGCGCTCGAAACGCAACATCTCGTAATCGCCCCGACCGGGCGTACCCCGGTAGCGGTGACCGTGATCGAGCACGATGTGGCGGATGCCGTCCCCGTCAATTTCCTGATGACCGCTCTCGCCGGTGGTGATGCTGAGATCGCCGTCCGGCTCGCGGGTCTGGACGAAAATATTGCGCAGTTCGTGCTCCCCCAAAGCCCCGATGTAGACCACATGCCGGCCTTGCAGCACTTCGCGGAAGGCGCCCGGCGTGAACATCGAGACCTCGGCTTCCTTGCGGGCCCTGGCCAGCGCTTCGAACTGCAACTCCATGGTCAGCGGCACCAGAGACAACGACAGAGCGGCCGTGACCGCCGCCACCGGAACCGCCAGTAGAAACACCGCCCGATAGATCGATAAGGGGCCGTAACCGCAGGCGGCCAGCGCGGTCATCTCGTGATCGCGATACAAGCGCCCCAAGCTCAGCATGACGCTCAACAGAAACGCCAGCGGGATCAGGATGACCGTGAAATGGGTGGCCTGTAGACCGATCAACAGGAAGATGGAGTCCCGGGCCAACAGGCCGTTGGCGGCCTTGCTGAGATAGCCGGCGAGGCGGTGGCTGAGCACCATCGCCAACAACACCAGCACGGTCGCCAGCAGGGTCAGGCCGATCTCGCGGATCAGATAGCGGTCGATGATGGACGGCAGGCCCGCTAGCGTTCGCATTCGGGCAACTGTGAGACGCGGCGGTTTCTGGTTAAACTCATCCTGATAGCAACCTCGTGCAGTAGTAACATCACACGTCGACTACGGGAGTGGCCTAGCGATGGATTTTTCGGTCAAGAGCGGCAACCCAGAAAAACAGCGCACCGCCTGCCTGGTGCTGGGCGTTTACGAATCCCGGCGGCTGGCCCCGGCCGCCGAACAGTTCGACGGCGCCTGCGGCGGCTATCTCGGCAACCTGCTGCGTCGGGGCGATCTGGAAGGCAAACCGGGCCAGTCGCTATTGCTGTTCAACATCCCCGAAGTCTCCAGCGAGCGGGTGCTGTTGGTCGGCTGCGGTCGGGAGCGCGAGATCGACGACCGCCGTTTCCGCAAAATCGCCGCCCACGCCGCCGCCGCGTTGAACGACACCAGCGCCAGCGACGCGGCGATCTACCTGACCGAACTTCCGGTCAAAGGACGCGATCTCAACTGGAAGATCCGCCAATTCATCGAAGCGTTCGAAGAGGCGCGCTACCATTTCGATCGGCTCAAAAGCAAAAAGGACGCCCCGCGCCGCTTGTTGCGCAAGATTATACTCAGCGTGCCCGGTCGGCGGGAACTATCGGGCGGCGAACAGGCCGTGCGCGAAGGGTTGGCGATTTGCGCCGGCATGGCGCTGGCCAAGGATCTGGGCAACCTGCCACCCAACGTCTGCACGCCGGGCTATCTGGCCGAACAGGCTCAGGCGCTGGCCCGTGAATTTCCGCCCTTGCGGGTCAAGGTGCTGGAAGAGGACGAGATGGAACACTTGGGCATGGGCGCCTTGCTGTCGGTGACCCGCGGCAGTGCCCAGCCGGCCAAATTGATCCGGCTGGAATACCGGCAAGGACCGGCCAAGGAAAAACCCTACGTGCTGGTCGGCAAGGGTGTGACTTTCGACACCGGCGGCATCTCGCTGAAGCCGGGCGAAGGCATGGACGAGATGAAGTTCGACATGTGCGGCGCGGCCAGCGTGCTGGGAACGCTGCGGGCCTGCGCGCAACTGCAACTGCCGCTGAACGTGATCGGCTTGATTCCGGCGGTCGAGAATATGCCGGGCGGCCGGGCCAGCCGGCCGGGCGACATCGTCACCAGCCTGTCCGGCCAGACCGTCGAAATCCTCAACACCGACGCCGAAGGCCGCTTGATCCTGTGCGACGCGCTCAGCTACGCCGAGCGTGACGAACCGGCCGCCGTGATCGACATTGCCACGTTGACCGGGGCTTGCATCATCGCGTTGGGCCGACACCCGCACGGCTTATTCAGCAACCATCCGCCCTTGGCGAACGCGCTTCAGGCCGCCGGTCACGCCGCTTACGACCGCGCCTGGGAGCTACCGTTGTGGGACGATTACCAGGAAGGGTTGGACAGCAATTTTGCCGACATGGCCAACGTCGCCGGCAATCGGGACGGCGGCGCGATCATGGGCGCTTGTTTTCTGTCGCGCTTCGCCAAGAAATTTCACTGGGCGCATCTGGACATCGCCGGCACCGCCTGGAAAACCGGCAAGGCCAAGGGTGCGACCGGCCGGCCGGTGCCGCTGTTGACCCAATATCTGTTGGACCGAATGGCCGAAACCAAAGGAAAGTGACGTGCTGCGCGTCGATTTCTACGTGCTGCCCGACCAAAAAGACAACGGCCGGGCGCTGCTGGCCTGCCGCTTGGTCGACAAGGCCTACACGCTCGGCCACACGGTCTATCTGCTCGCCGCGTCCGAATCACACGCCGCGGCGCTGGATGACTTATTGTGGACCTTCCGGCAGGACAGTTTCATCCCGCACGAACGTTATCCGCTAGAGGGTGAGGACGATTCGCCGGTGCTGGTCGGCACGAGGTTGCCGGCCGACCGAGCCGCGCAAGTGCTCATCAACCTCAGCGACACCCTGCCCGACGGTTTCGAGCGCTACGAGCGCGTGGTGGAACTGGTGGACCAGACGCCTGACGTGCTGGCGAAATCCCGCGAGCGGTTCCGGCAATATCGCGAGCGGGGCTTGGCGCCGGAAACCCATAAGCTGTAATCCGATGACCCATCCATCATCACGCTTTAGAGAAGGACGACCATGAACGATATCTATGTGGGCAAAGGCGAGCGCGACGTCTACTTGTTGGGCAAGTACGCCAACCGTCACGGTTTGATCGCGGGGGCTACCGGAACCGGTAAATCGGTGTCGCTGATGGTGTTGGCGGAGGGGTTTTCGCGTTTGGGCGTGCCGGTGTTCCTGGCCGATGTGAAAGGCGATCTGGCCGGATTGAGCCAGCCGGGCCAACCGAGCGATAAACTGCAAGCCCGCTTGCAGCAACTGGGCATCCGGGATTGGGCGGGACAAGCCAATCCGGTGGTGTTTTGGGATGTGTACGGCCAGAACGGCCATCCGGTACGCACCACGATATCCGAGATGGGCGCGCCGCTGCTGGCGCGGGTGCTGGAGCTGAACGACACGCAGGAGGGTGTTCTGTCGGTGGCGTTTACCGTGGCCGACGATAACGGTTTGTTGTTGCTCGACATCGACGATTTGCGGTCGATGCTGGCGTTCGTCGCCGAAAATGCGAAAGAGATTTCGGGCAAGTACGGATTGGTTAGCACTCAATCCATCGGCGCGATCCAGCGGGCCTTGCTGCAATTGGAGAAAGACGGCGGCGATCAGTTTTTCGGCGAGCCGGCGCTCGACTTGGCCGATTTTATGCGCCGGGACATGACCGGTCGCGGCGTCATCAACGTGCTGGCCGCCGAATCGCTGATCCACAAGCCGCGCTTGTACGCCACGTTCTTGCTGTGGATGCTATCGGAATTGTTCGAGAATTTGCCGGAAGTGGGCGATGTGGAATTGCCCAATTTGGTGTTTTTCTTCGATGAGGCGCATTTGTTATTCGCGGATGTGCCCGATTCCTTGCGCCAGCGCATCGAGCAGGTGGTGCGCCTGATCCGCTCCAAGGGCGTGGGCGTCTATTTCATTTCGCAATTGCCCGACGACGTGCCCGATCAAATCTTGGGTCAGCTCGGCAACCGCATCCAGCACGCCTTGCGCGCGTTTACCCCGCGTGATCAGAAAGCGGTCAGAATCGCCGCCGAGACCTTTCCGCCTAATCCCAAACTCAATGTCGTGGAGGTCATCACTCAACTGGGTGTTGGCGAGGCGCTGGTAACGACTTTGCAAGAAGGCGGTGTCCCGTTGCCGGTGGAACGGACCTTGATCGCGCCGCCGCGCTGTCGCATCGGGGCGATCAGCGCGCAGGAGCGGGCCAACGTGCGTCAGCTTTCACCGATTGGCGGCAAGTACGATACGCCGGTCAATCGCGAATCGGCCCATGAACGGCTCCAGCAACGCGCGCAAGCGATGGCGATGGCTGAACCCACGAGAGGCAAGGCCCAGGCAGCTCAGCCGCAGGATGAGGGCATCGGCGGTTTGGTGAAGGATTGGTTACTCGGTAACAACCGCAGGCAAGGTGCAATTGAGGCGATGGCGAAGTCCACCATGCGCACGGTGGGAAATCAATTAGGAAAGCAAATTTTGAGGGGGGTGTTGGGGAGTATTATGAGGCGGTGAATGTTAACAGATAATTTTATTCTGTTTTCCAATCAACTGCTTTTATTAAGAGTCAATTTTTGGGCATAGTAGATCTATATCAAGTCTCTTATACACATCTCCGAGCCCACGAGACCGTACTAGATCTCGTATGCCGTCTTCTGCTTGAAAAAATAACAATAGA
>DPWB01000037.1 GCA_003527885.1 Candidatus Competibacteraceae bacterium | reverse complement strand
ATGCGGTCGCTCTTGCCCTCGCGCGCCATGCCGCACGCCGAGTCGGCCCGCTGGATCAACATGAGATGGTCCTGGCTACGGTCGATCGCTACCGCGATGCCGACGTTGACCCGCAACAGCAAGGCCTGTTCGCCGATCTTGTAAAAACCGGTTTCCAACACATCGCGGATGCGCCGGGTCAGCTTGATCAGCGGCTCGCCGGCCACATCCGGGATCATGATGGTAAAAATGGCGTCGCTGAACCGGGACGCCTGCTGGTCGGACGCCAGCACCTGTCGCAACCGGCTCGCGGCCTGCCCGATCACCTCGTCGGCCGTCGCCACGCCGGCGGTATCGCGGATGGAGCGCAGGTTGTCCAGCATGATAAACAGCACCGCCAGGGATTGGATGCGCAAACCCATGGTTTCGAGCGACTGTTCCAGCAGCATCAAAAACCGCCGGCGGTTGAAAAATCCGCTGACCACGTCGTTATCGGTCAACATGTTGAGCTTGACCCGCATCGAGCGCGACCGGCGCAGCCGCTGCTTGACCTCCCAGCACAGGTAACTGGTCGGCACCGGCTTGATCATCAAAGTGGCGCCAGCCACGTTCAAATTGGTCAGGTAATGCGCCATATCGGCCTGGAAACACAGCAAAACCATCGGCAGGATGTCGCATTCCCGATGCTGGGCGATCATCTGGGTCAGCTCCGCGCCGTTGATTTCCTTGATGTCCAGGTCGATCAGCAGCAAATCCGGCCGAAAGCGGTGAATGTCCTGGAGCACCTGCAACGGCTGGATCACCACTAGGGGCGTGATGCCCTGCTCCTCGAACGCGCCCGCCATTTCCCAGGCTTCGGTCGGCCGGTCGTTGACGATCAAGACCCGGTAATAATCCTGCGCGGTCTGGGGCAGCAAAAGCTCACCCAGCACGCCCAGCAAATCATCCGGATCGACCGGCTTGGTGAAATAGGCGGCGCTGCCGATCCGCACCGCATCCAGGCGCGCGGTCATGTCGTTGCGCTCCGTGAGGATCAAGACCGGCGCGCGCAAGTTGATCTGTGCGCGCAGGCTGGCGATCAGCCACAGCGCTTTCTCGGGACCTTCCGGGAAGTCCATGTCGAGCAGAATGGCTCCGGGCATCCGTTCGTGCAGCCGTTCTTCGGCCTGAGTCAGATCGGCGATGAGCCGCACCCGATAACCGGCGTCCTCCAGCTTCGCCAGCAACGGCGTTTTTTCATCGGGCGTGACCAGAAATATTTCCGGCAACGGCGCCAGCCGGGGGCGGGTTCGCGGCTCCTCGCTCAAGGCCATGCTCTTTTCGGTGACCAAGCCGTGATGCAAGGCATCGATGAGCGCCGTCAGCCGTTGTCGGTCCGTGTCTTGCGGCACGCCGCCAGCCGCCAGACAGCTTCGGACGTGATGCTCCAACTGTGTGACAAGCTTGAGAAGCTGACCGTTATTTTGGTTTTGCGCGAACTGCACCATGTCTTGCGACAGACGGCCCATCATCGCGAAGGATTTCGCGTTCCATTTGACGTAGAACAGCTTCTGCCATAGATCATCGATCAGTTTGAGATGGTTGACCAACATGGCGTGTTGGCCATTCTGGCTGTCAGCCTGATTCACGGTTTATCTCCTAAATTTGTCAGCCAGCACGTCCAGAATCTCGCGTTCAGCAGCCTTGGCCACGCCCAGACGATTTGGACCTCTCAACCCCGCAAGACGGTTTCGACCACTTATTTTACACGACAGATCAATATTTTACACGACAGATCAATATTATAGCTGACTCACATCCCGAACCGCGCCCCGCGCGGCGCTGGTGGTCATGGCCGCGTAGGCGCGCAGCGCCGCCGAGACCGTCCGGCGCCGGTTGGCCGGTTGCCACGCGCCACCCCGCGCCGCGCGCCGCCGCTGTAATTCGGCGTCATCCACCAGCAACTGGAGCCGGCGCTTGGGGATGTCGATCTCGATGGGATCGCCTTCCTCCACCAGCGCGATGGTCCCACCCTCCGCCGCTTCCGGCGACACGTGACCGATGGACAAGCCGGACGTGCCGCCGGAAAACCGGCCATCGGTCACCAGCGCGCACGCCTTGCCGAGCCCCTTGGATTTGAGATAGCTGGTCGGGTACAGCATCTCCTGCATTCCCGGCCCGCCCCGCGGCCCCTCGTAGCGGATCAACACCACGTCGCCCGCCCGAATGCGCCCGCCGAGGATCGCCTCGACCGCTTGCTCCTGGCTTTCCATGATCCGCGCGGGCCCCCGAAACACCAGGATGCCCTCATCGACGCCGGCGGTTTTAACGATACAGCCGTCCTCGGCCAAATTGCCGTACAGCACCGCCAGACCGCCATCCTGGGAATAGGCGTGCGCCCGGTCGCGGATGCAGCCGCCCTCACGGTCCAGATCCAGGCTGGGCCAGCGGGTCGCCTGGCTGAAGGCTTCCTGGGTCGGGATGCCGGCTGGCCCGGCCGAATAACGCAGGCGCGCCTCATCCCAAGAACTCGGGCAGGCGATATCCCAGCGTTCCAGCGCCTCCGCCAGGGTTTCGCCGTGGACGGTGCGCACCTCGCGATGCAACAGACCGGCCCGGTCCAGTTCGCCGAGAATGGCGATGACGCCACCCGCCCGATGCACGTCCTCCATGTGGTATTTCTGGGTGGCGGGCGCCACCTTGCAGAGGTTGGGCACCCGGCGCGACAGGCGGTCGATGTCGCTCATGGTGAATTCCACCCCACCTTCTTGCGCCGCCGCCAGCAGATGCAACACGGTGTTGGTGGAACCGCCCATGGCGATGTCGAGGCTCATGGCGTTTTCGAAAGCCTCGAAGGTCGCGATGCCGCGCGGCAACACCGATGCGTCGCCTCGCTGGTAATAGCGTCGGGTCAGTTCGACGATGCGCCGGCCGGCCTCCAAGAACAGCTCGCGACGGTCGGCGTGGGTGGCCAACAGCGAACCGTTACCCGGCAAGCTCAAGCCCAGGGCTTCGGTGAGACAATTCATGGAATTGGCGGTGAACATCCCCGAGCAGGAACCGCAGGTCGGACAGGCCGACCGCTCGATCTGGGCGACCTCTTCATCGCTGGCTTTGTCATCGGCGGCGGTCACCATGGCATCGACCAGATCCAGCTTCACGTCGCGGCCGGCCAGCCGGGTCTTGCCGGCCTCCATCGGCCCGCCCGAGACGAAGATGGCCGGGATGTTCAGGCGCATGGCCGCCATCAACATGCCGGGGGTGATCTTGTCGCAATTGGAAATGCAGACCAGCGCATCGGCGCAATGGGCGTTCACCATGTATTCGACCGAATCGGCG
>DPWB01000293.1 GCA_003527885.1 Candidatus Competibacteraceae bacterium | reverse complement strand
AGATGTGTATAAGAGACAGATGCTAATGATTACACCGGCCGCTATCTGTTCGGGCGCTGGGAGCAGCGGAAAGGCGATGGTGCGATCGGTACGCTCCAGGCTTACTACAACCGGATCGGGGTAAACAACGGAACAACAGATGATAACGAAGATACCTTCGATCTGAGTTATCGCTGGAGCTTCGCACCGGTGGGTCGGCACACCTTCAGCGTCGGCGGTGGCTATCGTTGGATTTATACCGACATCAAGCCGGGAAGTGGCGGCCAGATTCGCAATGCGACTCGGGATGATCAGCTGTTCAGCGCTTTCATTCAGGACGACATCCAACTCGACGAGCAGCTTTACCTGACGCTCGGTACCAAGCTGGAGCACAACAACTACACCGGTTTCGAAGTTCAGCCCAGCGCTCGCCTGCGCTGGCTGCCGAGCGACCGGCAAACGCTGTGGGCCGCCGTGTCACGCGCCGTGCGAACCCCTTCGCGGGCCGAGCATGACATGACGCTGACCCAATACCCCGGTAAAGTCATCGGTATACCGGGTTTAGGGAATGTTCCCTTGGTTGTCACGCTGGTCGGCAACCCGGCGATGGTCTCGGAAGAGTTGATCGCCTACGAAGTCGGCTACCGCTGGCAGACCACATCGCGCCTGACTCTGGATGCGGCGCTCTTCCTGAACGATTACGCTCGATTGCGCACCTTTGAACTGACAGGTCCACCCAGCCTGAGCCTGTTTCCCGCGCCCGCGCTGGTCCAGCAAGCCACTGCAGATAACAAGGACCACGGCCGCACTTACGGTTTGGAGCTGGCCGCTGATTTTCGGCCTTACGACTGGTGGCGGCTTCAGGGCGCCTACTCCTTTCTCCACATGAACATCAGGCCCGATGCGGACAGCACCGACAACTCCAGCGCGCAGATCGACGAGCAATCTCCCATGCGGCAATGGACGCTGCGTTCGTCGCTGGATATACGGGACGATGTGGATCTGGACTTGTGGTTGCGCTACGTCGCCAATATTCCGACTTTAGCCATCGACCCCTATCTCACTATCGATGCGCGTTTGGGCTGGAAAATCAACGCACAGTTCGATCTCGCCTTGGTGGGCCGTAACCTGCTGAATTCGCCGCATGTGGAATACAAGAAGTTTGCCGGATTCGATCTAGAACCGAAAACGGCCGCGGTCGAACGGGAAGTTTATCTGATGGCCGAGTGGCGGTTCTGAATAGTCTCTCGATAGCACGCCAGTGAATGCATTGCCCGTCGCTGCCAAATCTCGGTGGTGGGTCAAGCCGTGTGCTCGACCGCCCGCATCCGAGGTGACCCGCACTCGCGGCGCTCATCCCGCAAGGGGCTGGCGCGGATTTTTGGTCGGGTTCAGCTTGCTCGGTTTGGCGGCCATCGACGGCCCCGCCGTTGCGGATGATTTTAGCGAAAATGAAGTGAAAGCCGTATTTCTCTACAATTTCGCGAGCTTTATAAACTGGCCTCAGGACGCTAGGCAGGAGTCCGCGAAACCGTTTCGGTACTGCGTGCTGGACGACGAACTGGTCCCGTTACTGCAAAATGTCTTGAAAGGCGAGATGGTGCGAGGGCGGCCGCTGAGTGTCCAGCGCGAAGTGACGGCCTCCAATGTTGCGGAATGTCAAATTCTCTATATGGGTAAAGGCAGCTTTCACGGAGCGGAAAGCTGGAAATTGGTGCACGCGGCGCTCTCCGCCCAAGTGTTGACGGTCAGCGATTTAGAAAACTTTGAAATCAATGGCGGAATGATCGCGCTGGTGCGGCAGGATCGGCGGATCCATCCACGCATCAACATCGATATGGTGGAAAAGGGCAAGTTGCGGGTCAGCGCCAAACTGCTCAATCTGGCTACGGTCGTTCGCGATTCCATGAATGCGGGCCGTTAAAAATGTCGCTTTTGTTTCGTGATCGGCCAATCAAACAGAAAGTGATCGCCATCGCGCTGGTCAGCACGGTGATCGGTCTGGCTGTGGCGCTCACGATCCTGGTCGCCAGCGATATCTACACCCTGCGCCACAACGCGCGCGATTTCGCCTCATCACTGGCGCGGGTGGTGGCGGTCAACAGCTCGGCGGCGCTGGCCTTCCGGGACCCGGATACCGCCAATGAAATTCTCGCCGCATTCAGCAGCGTACCCGATGTGGCGGCAGCCCGTGTTCGCTCCCTCGACGGTCGCGATTTCGCGCGTTATCAGAGCCAAAATCTGCACCATGTCCGGCTGCTCGAACAGATGTTCGAGAACGAACAAAAAACCCCGCGCGCGTCAGGTGGCTCGAACGCGGGGCGAGAACAGCCTTCATTTAGCTTCCAAGACGGGTATTTGGGGATCAGCCAGCAGATTGTCGTCAACGGGAAACTGTCGGGCTTCATGGATTTGGCGCTCGATCTGTCGAATCTCGACCAAGTGATTCGGCGGCAGTTGTTGTTGGTTTTGCTGGTGCTGTTGGGGGCGTTCGCCATCGCCTATCTGCTGGCTTCCAGACTCCAGCATCTGATCTCGGATCCCATCATCGCGCTGGCGAGCCGCATGAGAGAGATTTCGATCACGAAAGACTACTCCGTGCGGGTTCCCCGGACCGCCAACGACGAAATCGGTACCCTCATGGAAGGTTTCAACACCATGCTGGAGCAGATCCAGCACCAGGATGCCGAACTGCATGTCGCCAAGGAAGACGCGGAGCAGGCAAACCGCGCCAAGAGCGATTTTCTCGCGCGTATGAGCCACGAAATCCGCACGCCCATGAACGGCGTCATGGGGATGGCGGAACTGTTGGCCGATTCGGAGCTGTCCGTGCGCCAGCGCCGGTTTGTGGGCAACATTCGCAGCTCCGCCGAGTCGTTACTCGCCATCATCAACGATATTCTCGATTTTTCCAAGATCGAAGCCGGAAAACTGGAACTTGAGGATATCTCTTTCAATATTGAAGAGATGGTGGGTGATTTAGGCGAATTATTCGCCGAGCGGGCCTACCGTAAGGGACTCGAATTGATTTGTTGGGTGGAACCCGGCGTGCATTCGACCTTGCGAGGCGACGCCGGGCGGTTGCGGCAGGTGTTGACCAATCTTCTCGGCAATGCGTTCAAATTCACCCAGGCCGGCGAGGTGGTTTTGTGCGTGACCTGCGCGCGTGAGGAGGACTCCGAGACCGTGCTGCACTTCGAAATCAGGGATACGGGAATCGGCATCGCGCCCGAAGCACAGCCTCGCCTTTTCAATTCTTTCTCGCAAGCCGACAGTTCGACGACCCGCAAGTACGGTGGCACGGGGTTGGGTTTGGCCATTTGCAAGCGGCTGGCGGAGTTGATGGGCGGGGAAGTGGGGGTGGACAGTGCGTTGGGGCGTGGTTCCCGATTCTGGTTTACCGCCCGTTTAGCCAAGGTCGGGGGGGGTCAAACGGATCGCTCGCCTTCTTTCACCGCGCCGGGCGCGCTGAAGGTGCTCGTGGTGGATGATAGCGCTTCAAATCGGGCGCTGGTCGAAAAATTGTTGTCGGGTTGGGGGATTGCGTGTGCCAGCGCCCCTGGAGCGCCGCAGGCGCTGCGCGTGCTGCGGGAAGCGTCCGCCGCCGGCGCCTCTTTCAACCTGGGGCTGTTCGATCAAAAAATGCCGGATATGGACGGCGTGGAGCTGATCAAAAAAATCCGGGCCGATCCGGCTCTGGCGCGGTTGTCGGTGGTCTTGCTGAGTTCGGTCTGGGAAGCCTTGGACGGCGAGCAAATGCAGGCGTTGGAAATCCGGGCTTACCTGCCCAAGCCCTTGCGGAAAGCGCAACTCCATCAGTGCCTTGTGGCGGCGGCGGCGGGTAAGGAGCCGCAAAGCCGGCTGGAGAAAGAGCCGTCGCCCGTCGTGGCGACCGATCCCGCGCAGTTCGAGCGGCGCGGACAGCGGGTTCTGTTGGTGGAAGATAATCCCGTCAACCAGGAGCTGGGCTACGAAATGTTGCAAGCCTTGGGCGTGCAGGTCGAGCTGGCGGAAGACGGCGAGCAGGCGCTGGCCGCGCTCGCCCGGCAGAGCTATTCGCTGGTGCTGATGGATTGCCAGATGCCGGTGCTCGACGGTTTTGAGGCCACTCGTCGGTTTCGGGCGATCGAACGGGCGGCCGGCGCTCGGATGCCGGTGATCGCTCTGACCGCCAACGCTTTGATCGGTGATCGCGAGTTGTGTCTGGCCGCCGGCATGGACGATTATCTCACCAAGCCGTTCACGGCGGCGCAGCTCAACGGAATCCTCGAACGCTGGTTGCCCCGGCGCGGGACTGCTTCGGAGCACACCGCCAGTCCTCCGCCGGCGGATAATCAGGAAAAAGCGCTGTTGGACCCGGCGCAACTCGCCCAGATCCGCGCCCTGGATCGCGGGGGCGCCAGCGTCTTAGGCCGGATCATCACGCTGTTTCTCGAAAGCGCGCCCGGCCAAATCGCGGCGATCCGGGCCGCCGTTCAGGCCGGGGACAGCGCGCGCGTTCGCGCGGTCGCCCATCCTTTGAAGTCCGCCAGCGCTAACCTGGGAGCCATCCAGTTCTCGAAATTGTGCGGGCAACTGGAGCTGCGAGGCAAGGAAGGCCAATTGGCGGGCGCGACCGAAGAGTTGGCGGCGCTGGAGCAGAGCTTTGAGAGGGTGCGCCGCGCTCTGCTGGCGTTGCCCGAGGCCCCGGCGGATAAACCGCATGAGGTCAGCGGCTAAACCGTACCGGGTTCGTTGCGGCCCATCGACCCTGTTGGTCGGCGGCGCGTCACGGCTTGGCGAGCTCCTCGAACAGCAGTTGCAGCTCGACCGCATATTGATAGTGCAGGTTGGAATCATCGGCCAAGGCCGCATCGCGGGAGCCGGCCAGGATGGCTTGTAGCTTGGCGATCAGCAGCTGGCCCGGAGTCGGAATATTGGGGCTCGCCGCCAT
>DPWB01000360.1 GCA_003527885.1 Candidatus Competibacteraceae bacterium | reverse complement strand
GCTTGGCCCCGGTAGCTCAGTTGGATAGAGCGCACCCCTCCTAAGGGTGAGGTCACAGGTTCAACTCCTGTCCGGGGCACCATGTTTTCAATGGCTTGGCGTGAAGCACCCTCCCTAATTGGGCATTCTGTAAGTGCGGGGATCGTGCGGCGAAGGCCGCCGTCAGACCGCTAGATTGTCGATCAACCGCGCTCGACCCAGCCAAGCGGCCGCCAGAATCCGCAAGTTCTCGTCACCGGTAGCGGGCGGTTGCAAATCGCTGGCGCGGCGGATTTCGAAATAGTCCGGTCGGAAGCCGGCCGCCGCCAGCCGTGCCTTGGCGTCGTCCGACAGACGCTGGTAATCGCGTTCGCCCGCGCGCAACCGCTCGGCGCTGGCCGTCAGCGTGGCGTACAAGGTCGGGGCGATGGCGCGTTCCTCGGGCGTCAGATAGCCGTTGCGCGAACTCATCGCCAACCCGTCGGCCTCCCGCACCGTAGGCACGCCGACGATTTCGATGGGGAAATTGAGGTCGTCCACCAAGCGGCGAATGACCGTCAACTGCTGCCAATCCTTCTCGCCAAACAAAGCGATATCGGGCTGGACCATGTTGAACAATTTGCCGACCACGGTGGCGACGCCGCGAAAATGAATCGGCCGGCTGGCCCCGCACAAGATGCCCGACAGCTCCGGCACCGTAATATGGGTCAGATCCTCCAGCGGGCGCGGATACATTTCGGCGACCGGCGGCGCAAACAGCAAATCCAAGCCGGCCGCTTCCAACTGGCGGGAATCTTCGGGCAGGGTGCGCGGATAGCCGGCAAAATCCTCGTTGGGTCCGAATTGGGTGGGATTGACGAAGATGCTGGCGACCGTGCGCGGCGCCTGCTGGCGGGCGCGCTCGACCAAGTGAATATGGCCGCGGTGCAGGTTGCCCATGGTGGGGACGAAAGCGACCCGATCTCCGGCTCGCCGCCAGATGGCGACGTGGTCGCGCAATTCGGCGGTGGTGTGGACAGTCCGCATGGTGGTGTTTTCCTCGGCGTTCAGGCCAGACAGTGTTCGGGGCCGGGAAACTCGCCGCTCTTGACGGCGGTGACATAGGCCGCCACCGCCGCTTGCAGGCTGTCGTGGCCGGCCATGAAGTTTTTGGAGAAGCGCGGCCGCCGCCCGAAGGTAATCCCCAGCATGTCGTAGCTGACCAGTACCTGGGCGTCACAGCTCGGACCCGCGCCAATGCCGATCAGGGGGATATCGAGCGCTTCGGTCAGCCGCGCCCCCAATTCGGCCGGAATACACTCCACCAGCGCGATATCGGCCCCGGCCTCCTGCAAGGCCAGCGCCTCGTCGATCATCAGCCGGGCGGCGGCTTCCTCGCGGCCTTGCACCTTATAGCCGCCTAGCTTGTGGACCGATTGCGGCAACAGGCCGAGATGGGCGCAGACCGGAATCCCGTTGCGGCCGAGCTGGCGCACCGTTTCGGCCAGCACCGCCCCGCCTTCCAGCTTGACCATGTGCGCGCCACCTTCCTGCATCAGCCGCGCGGCGTTGCGCACGCCTTGTTCGACCGTCGCGTAACTGGCGAAGGGCATGTCGGCCATCAGCAGCGCCGTGCCGCTGCCGCGCGCCACGTTGCGGGTGTGATAAACCATGTCGTCCATCGTCACCGGCACGGTGGTGCGCTGGCCCTGGACCACCATGCCCAGCGAATCACCGACCAGAATGACTTCTACCCCGGCCGCGTCCAGCAGTGCGGCAAAGCTGGCGTCGTAAGCCGTCAGAACCGCGAACTTCTCCCGGTCGCGCTTCATCTTGGCTAAGGTGTTGATGGTAAGTGGCTTGCGGGTCGGCTGTTCCTGGTACATGGGGTGCTCGGCGTGCGGGCCGCAACGCACCGGGGACGCCAGGCGCGGCGGCGGGGTTTTAGGGTTTTTTGGAGCAGGTCGGGCTGCGCGGCTATCGTAGCCGGTTAATCGTCGCTGTCCAGCCGGATTAGACCTTGTTGCGGACAATTTGCACGCAGCTCGCGCAAAGAACCCTGGCCGGGAATACTGAGGGTGGGGGCGATGTCGTAGAGCGGGTAAAGAACGAAGGCCCGCTCGTGCAGGCGGGGGTGGGGCAGGGCGAGTCGAGGGTCGTCGCAGATCAGCTGATCGTACAGCAGCAAGTCCAAATCCAGCGTGCGCGGGCCCCAGCGCACGGTTCGGATGCGGCCTTGCGCCAGTTCGAAGGATTGCAGAACAGCAAGCAGCTGCCCCGGCGTCAGACCGGTGTCCAGGGCGGCGACGGCGTTGATATAGTCGGGCTGATCGGGCGGCCCGCCGACCGGCGCGCTCCGGTACAGCGGTGACCGGGCCACGCAACAGCTGGCCAGAACGCCGCTTAGCGCCTGGAACGCGCGTCGCACGTGCTGGATGGGGTCATCCAGGTTGCTGCCGATACCGATGTAAGCGCGGGCGGGTTGCATGAGGCCGGCTACACGATCAGGTTTCGGGGTGCAGCGAGACGTCTTGAGGGCCTTTGCGGGCGGAGCGCGGCTTGCGCCGGCGCCGGGATTTGCCTGTCTTGGTGGTTTTGGTCGGTTGGAGAGCTTGGGCGCGGCCGGGTTCGTCCAGCGCCAGGAACCGGGTCCACCAATCGGCCAACTCGGCGGCCTGCTCGTCGGTCTCGGCGCGCAGCAACAGAAAATCATAGCCGGCGCGAAAGCGGGGATGGTCCAGCAGGCGCAGCGGTCGCTTGCCGGCGGTGACGGTCAACCGCTGCTGCAGGTCCCAGATTTCCCGCATCGGCAAGCTGTAGCGGCGCGGCAGGGCGGTGTGGCGAATCTGGTCCTGAATGACCGCGTCGGCGGCGGTTTGCAGCGCCTCGGTGTCGCTCAAGCCGTGGCCATGAAGGGGTTTCATCCGTTCCCGCAACGGTTCCCACAGCAGGGCGGCGAACAGAAACGCCGGATTGACCGGTTTATCCTCGGCCAGCCGGCTGTCGGTGTTCGCCAGCGCCCGGACCAGCAGAGTTTTCGGATAATGCTGCTGTTGGTGGTTCAGGCAGCGTTCGGTCGCCGGAAACAGCCAGCCGAACAAGCGGTAATGGCGCAACAGCTCGAAAGCCTGAATGGCGCCGCCGGTCAGAAACAGCTTGAGCACTTCATCGAACAACCGGGCCGAAGGGATCTGCTCCAGCAGGTTGCCCAGACGGTGTAAGGGGGCTTCGGTGGCGGGATCGAAGCGAAACCCCAGTTTGGCGGCGAACCGGATCGCCCGCAACATGCGTACCGGATCTTCTTGATAGCGCTGCGCCGGATCGCCGATCAGCCGAATGAGGCCCGCCTTGAGGTCGGCGATGCCACCCACGTAGTCGAGCACCACGAAATTGTCGATATCGTAATACAGCGCGTTGACGGTAAAATCGCGCCGCCAGGCATCTTCCTCGATGTTGCCGTAAACGTTGTCGCTGAGGATGCGGCCGCTGGCCGTGCGTTCCACGCCGGGCCCGTCACCGTCCTCGCCGTCCCCACTCTGGCCGCGGAAAGTGGCGACCTCGACGATTTCCTGGCCAAACTGGACATGCGCCAGCCGGAAGCGGCGGCCGATCAAGCGGCAGTTGCGGAACAGTTTGTGGACTTGTTCGGGACGGGCGTCGGTGGCGATATCGAAATCCTTGGGTTCGCGGCCGAGCAGCAGGTCGCGCACCCCGCCGCCGACCAGACAGGCCCGAAACCCGGCTTCGCGCAGCCGGTACAAAACCTTGACGGCATTGGGACTGATATTGGCCCGCGAGATGGTGTGTTCCGGGCGAGGAATAATGGTGGGTTGGGGAATCGGGCTGGCTTTCAAGGAAGGTTTGTAAAATCTTGTATGATGCGGAAGCGGCGGTATAATACTATTTTTTATCCGGCGGGCGCTACCGCCTGTCACGCCACCCTCGCTCCCTTCGTCTAGTGGCCCAGGACACCGCCCTCTCACGGCGGGAACAGGGGTTCGAAACCCCTAGGGAGCGCCAGTTTTCCCGGACTGCGGGCAAGTGTCCGTGAGATGTCCGCCATCGCCTGCGGGCTTCCGCGTCGCGTGTGTCGCCTCAACGGTCTCCCGCATCAGCATCGGAAATGCCGCGCGCTGAAATTCAGCGTCGCCCACATGGCGGGTCACGATCTTGTCGTTTTCGGCCACGCGCTGAATCATCGGGGTTTCGATCGGCTTGCGCGCACCCAACCGGAACCGATCCGCCGGGTTGGATGTCCCGCACCAAACGGGCGTTTCGGACAAGCAAAAGGCCCGAACAGGGTTCGAGCCTTTGGAATTTGGTGGAGCGGAAGGGGATCGAACCCTCGACCTTCGCATTGCGAACGCGACGCTCTCCCAGCTGAGCTACCGCCCCATAAAAATCGGAAAAAACACTATACAATCTTCGAGTTTTCTACGCTAGACCTCGCGCCCAAAATCATGTCCCGGATTTCAGTCGTCATGCCAATTCTCAACGAAGCGCTCCAGATTGAAGCGTGCTTGAGCGCCTTGCAGCCATTGCGCGCTCAAGATTGCGAGTTGATCGTGGCGGATGGCGGCAGTCGGGATCAAGGCGTGGCGCTGGCCGAACCCTTGGCGGATCGCGTTCTTGTCGGCACGAAAGGTCGCGCGATGCAAATGAACGCGGGCGCACAGCAAGCCAGCGGCGACATTCTCTGGTTCCTGCACGCGGATAGCTTGCCGCCGCCGGATGCGGCTCAACGGATTCGGAGCGCTCTGGAATCGCCGGAGCGCGGTTGGGGTCGCTTCGACGTGCGGCTGTCCGGCCGGCGGCCGCTGCTGCGAGTGGTCGAGGGCGCAATGAACTTCCGTTCCCGGCTGACCGGCATCGCCACCGGCGATCAAGGGGTTTTCGTGCGCCGGAGCCTGTTCGAGCGAGTTGGCGGTTTTCCGTCCATTGCCCTGATGGAAGACATCGCTCTCAGCCGCTTGTTGAAGCGGCACAGCCGGCCGGTCTGCTTGCGTCAGCGGCTGCAAACGTCCAGCCGGCGCTGGGAGCGCGACGGTATTTTGCGCACCATCCTGCTGATGTGGCGGTTGCGGCTGGCTTATTTCCTCGGCGCTGACCCCGCCCGACTCGCCCGGATTTATTACCGCCCGTGAACGACAACTTTATGTTTCCCGACGCCCGCTTACTGGTCTTTGCCAAAGCCCCGGTTCCCGGTCGGGTCAAAACCCGGCTGGCCGGACAGTTGGGCGCGCGCGGCGCGGCGCGGCTCTACCGGTCCCTATTGCGCCGGACGCTCGCGCTAGCGAGCGCGGCCCGGCTGTGTCCGGTCGAACTGTGGGGTGCGCCGGATTCGCGTCACGGCTTCTTTGGCGCTTGCCGGCGCGATTATGGCGTGCGGTTGCGCCGCCAGTGCGCGGGCGATCTCGGTCGGCGGATGAATCACGCCTTAAATCGAACGCTGCGGGTCAGTGGCCGGGCGGTTTTGATCGGGGGTGATTGGGCGTCGGTCGGAATCGCGGAATTGCGTGCCGCGTTCGATCGGCTCGCTACGGGGGATGTGGTGCTAGGGCCGGCAGAAGATGGCGGCTACGTGCTGGTCGGCTTGCGTCGGCCTTGTCCTTGGATGTTTCGTGGCATCCCTTGGGGCGCTCCGACCGTGTTGGAGGTGACCCGCCGCCGGCTCGAGCGGTCAGCAATAGTGTGGGTCGAGCTACCGCCCGGTTGGGATGTGGACACGCCCGCCGATTTAAAGCGGTTGCGACGGTCCGGCCTTCTTTAAGCCTCTGGCGCTGGGGCCGTCTGGCGGCGGAACGGGGCGTCCGACAGCTCAGCGGGCGCTGCCGGTCACGTCGGCGTCGCCGAAATAGTCGGTGGTATAGCGCTCCGCCCGCAATTCCGGCGACCAGAAATTCAGCGGCAAGCCGGCTTTCTGCTTGAGTTGGGCCAAAAACACGTAAGGGTCGGGCAGGCTGTCCCAGACGGCCGGCAAAAAGGTCGCGCGATGGCCGCGGAATTGAAGGGTCAGGCCATCGACACCCGGCCGCAACTGCTCCAACAAACTTTCCTCGGAATCGAAGTGAAGCGGTTCCGCCGGCGACAGCACGGAAATGTGCACGTCCAGCCGGGGAAACTCCTTGGTGGCCACCTCGGGAAAGCGGGGATCGGCGAAAGCGGCGGCATGAGCGTGTTCGGCCACATCCCGCACCAGCGG
Source organism: Candidatus Competibacteraceae bacterium (assembly GCA_003527885.1). Lineage (GTDB taxonomy): Bacteria > Pseudomonadota > Gammaproteobacteria > Competibacterales > Competibacteraceae > Competibacter_A. Next base: position 1,438 of record DPWB01000360.1, on the reverse strand, counting down.
TTGATGGGCCGCCAGCGTGCCGATGCAACCGCGCAATTGGCCTTCGATTTCCAGCGTCACGAAAGTCGCTCGCGGCGGTCGCAACGCTTCGGGATAGTCGTCGGGGTTCACGGCTAAAGCCTGACCGTGCTCCAGGCCGTGGCGGATCGACGTCCGGGCGACCTCAAGCAAGGTGGCGCGATCTTGGCGGGACAGCGCATCAGTGGAAGGCATAAGCCCCGTAACCGACCACTTGATCGCGCGACCCGGCGGTGTCGCCGGAATTGCGTAAGTCGATGGTTTCCACAGCCAGACCCTTGCGGCGCGCCACCCACAACAAACCGTTGACCGGATTGCGCCCGCAGGCCTGTTCGTAACCGATCTCCTCGAAACGCAGCGTCTCGATGGCCCGCGAGGTTTCCTGGTCCATTTGTCGGGCGTGCTGGTAATCCAGATAATGGCTGAGATCGGTGCTGATGACGACGAGCGTTTCCGGGCCGCCCCACAGCGCCTCCAGCACTTCGCCCACTTGCGAGGGACGCGCCTCGCCGACCACCAGCGGCACCAGCTCGAACTCCCCCAACACCTCTTGCAAGAACGGCAGATGGACTTCCAGGCTATGCTCGCGGGTGTGGGCCTGTTCCAGAACGCCGACATCCGGCAATTCGCGCGCCCGCGTCACGGCGGTTTGGTCGACGGGAATCTTGCCGAGCGGAGTTTCGAACGCCACCATGGCGCTGGCGGCAATGCCGCGAAAGCCCACGCGGTGGCTGGGACCGAGCAGCACGACGCGGGCGATGGTTCCTCGAACCGCTTGCAGCCGGACATACGCCGAGGCGGCGATGGGACCGGAATAGACATAACCGGCGTGTGGGGCGATGATCGCCTTGGGCGACGGCCCGTCCGGCGCTTCGACCTCCCCGATGAAGTGCCGCACCTGAGCGTGCAACTCGGTGGTGTCGGCCGGATAGAACAGGCCGGCGACGGCAGGTGTGCGTACGGTGTGCATGACGCCCTCCCGATTAGTTTGCCAATCCCACTCATTTAGAGTATAGGGCGCACAGTTTATCCGCTGATAATCGATACAGCAGTATAAAACGTATGGCAACCGGCGGCGATGCTAGTTTCATAAAAGTTTCCTAATATGAGAGCCTTTTCCAAGGAGGCCGCGATGAATGCGATGACCACCGAGTTCTTTCCGACCCGCTACTGGCATGTCCTCGACGATGGCCGCGTCCAATGCGACGTTTGCCCGCGCTATTGCAAGCTGCACGAAGGCCAGCAGGGCCTGTGTTTCGTGCGCGGCTGCCACGATGGCATGATCAAGCTGACCAGTTACGGGCGCTCCAGCGGTTTTTGCATCGATCCCATCGAGAAAAAACCGCTCAACCATTTCCTGCCCGGCACCTCCGTCTTGTCGTTCGGCACCGCCGGTTGCAATCTGGCCTGCAAGTTCTGC
>DPWB01000191.1 GCA_003527885.1 Candidatus Competibacteraceae bacterium | reverse complement strand
CTGTGATTCTTATCTTCTGCATCGCGGTGTTTTTTTTTCAAGCAGAAGACGGCATACGAGATCTAGTACGGTCTCGTGGGCTCGGAGATGTGTATAAGAGACAGGTGTTGATCGTGGGCTTGCTGGCCTTGCTGGGGGCGGTGATCCCGCTGTTCTGGACCTTCGTGATGCACGATTACCAGCGGCAGCGGGTATGGACTTTCCTCGACCCGGAAAGCGACCCGCTGGGGACCGGCTATCACATCATTCAGTCGAAGATCGCCATCGGTTCGGGGGGAATTTACGGCAAGGGTTGGCTGAACGGCACCCAGTCCCACCTGGATTTTCTGCCGGAAGGATCGACCGATTTCATCTTCGCCGCCTTTTCCGAGGAGTTCGGGCTGGTCGGCGGCTGTGTGTTGTTGGCGCTGTATTTTTTCATCATCGCCCGCTGCCTGTACATGGCCACCCGGGCGTCAGATACCTACGGTCGCTTGTTGTGCGGCAGCCTGACGCTGATTTTTTTTATCTATGCGTTCGTGAACTCCGGGATGGTGTCCGGGCTGTTGCCGGTGGTGGGGTTGCCGCTGCCGCTGTTCAGCTATGGGGGAACTTCCCTAGTGACGATCATGGCCAGCTTCGGTATGCTGATGAGCGTTTATTCGCACCGCCGGACTCTGACGCGGTAACCGCCACCCTTGCCAACGACGATTTTGCGCGTGAATAGCCCGTTATTGCTTGCTTTGCTGCTGTTGCTGAGCGCTTGCGCGCAGCCCATGCCGGCCCAGCGCCCGGCGCACGCCCCGTCGGGCTCTTTCCCGGATGCCGCGCCAGCCCCCGCACCGCCGCCGGATCCGGCGGCGGATTCGACGGGCGCGATTCCCGGCCAGCCGCTGGGCGGCCGCTCCGACGTGCGGGCGTTCATCCGCCAGATGGCGGCCCAGCACGGTTTCAATGCGGGGCGGTTGCAGGCGACTTTCGACCGCGCTTACGCCCAGCCCAGCATCATCGCCGCCATGTCCAGACCGGCCGAAGCCAAGCCCTGGCACAGCTACCGCTCCATTTTTCTCAACGCCAAGCGCATCGAGGGCGGCGCGGCGTTCTGGCGGGCCAACGCGGCGGCGCTGGCGCGCGCCGAACAGGTCTACGGCGTGCCGCCGGAATATGTGGTGGCCATCATCGGCGTCGAAACCCAATACGGCGGCAACATGGGTAAATACCGGGTGTTGGAAGCCTTGGCCACCCTGGCCTTCGACTACCCCCGGCGCGCGGACTATTTCCGCAAGGAGCTGGAGAGTTTCTTGTTGCTGGCCCGCGCGGAGGGCGTCGATCCGCTGGCGCCGCGCGGTTCTTACGCCGGAGCCATGGGCTACGGGCAGTTCATGCCGAGCAGCTTTCGCAGCTACGCGGTGGATTTCGACGGTGACGGCCATCGCGATCTGTGGCGGAACCCGCGAGACGCCATCGGCAGCGTCGCCCATTATTTCAAAAAGCATGGCTGGCAGGCCGGTGAACCGGTCGCTGTCCCGGCGGTGATCGGCGGCGGAAACTATCAGGCCTTGGTCAGTCGCCGCTTGAGCTTGCCGCAGCACAGCGTCGGCGGCTTGCGGGGTCAGGGGGTCTCGCCTCAAGGGCCGGTGAGCGACGGGCAAGCGGCGATGTTATTGGAGTTACAAGGCCGCGATGGCCCCGAATACTGGCTGGGATTTCACAATTTTTACGTGATCACTCGCTACAATCACAGTCAGTTGTACGCCCTGGCGGTGTACCAGCTCAGTCAGGAAATTCGCGGGCGCTACCTTCAAAATCAAGCGCGCGTTCTCGTGCCGGAACCCGGCGTTCGCGCCGGCTGAGCGATCCAGAAAATACATGAGAAGCGCACTGATGGAACGCGTCGACCGATGCGTCCGGCGGTGAGGGAGGTGTTTTTATGGCGAAATCGTATTGGAATCACGCCTTGGTTTGGGCGTCGCTGGCGGGAGCGCTAACCGGTTGTAGCACGGTTCCCGAGCACGCCGCGCCGGTGGGTCCACCACCCACCGAGCCGCCTCCAAGCGCTCAAAATGGCGGCAAGGAGCCTATCCTACAGCTCGAACCGCCCAGCCGCAGCGGCAATGCCGACAGCTATCTGGTGTTCGGCCGACGCTATCGGGTGAAGGAAACCAGCGAAGGTTATCGCGAACAAGGGATTGCCTCTTGGTACGGCAAGGATTTCCACGGTCGCAAAACCTCCAGCGGCCCGCGCTACAACATGTTCGACTTGACTGCCGCCCACAAGAGCCTGCCGATCCCGACCTACGTGCGGGTGAGCAATTTGGCGAATGGGCGGGATGTGGTGGTCAAGGTGACCGATCGTGGGCCATTTGTCGGCAACCGGCTCATCGATCTGTCCTACACGGCCGCCGAGCGCTTGGGCATGTTGGGAAAAGGCACTGCCCGAGTGGAGGTAACCGCGCTGGAGCCTTACCAGGTACTCCCCAAACTGGCGGCGCGGCGTGCCGGAGAAGCCAAGGAGCGCTTGGCCAAGCAACAGCCCCAGTGGGCATCAAGGCCGGAATCTTCCACGGTCTCGAACACTCGCCAAGAGCCGAACCGACCGGCGGAGCCGGTGGTATCTCGACCAGAGCTGACAGCCGTTCGCGCCGGAACGCCGCAACAGCCGGATCATCTGGCCCAGACAGTCGTTCGAGCCGAAATGCCACAACGGCTGGATCGTCCGGCCCAACCGGTGGCGAAAACCGAATCCTCCGCGCCCCAGCTGGCCCGTGTGGAGCCGCGCCAACCAGTGGCGCCCGTATTGGATGTGCCCGCGCCACGCCAAGTTGTGGAAGCAGAATCCGCCGTGAAGCGGACTCCCGCGGTCGCCCGGAGCCAGATCCAGCCTCGCGCGCGGCTGGCCGACGAGCCGACGGCGCACGCCAAAGGCAAGTCGCCGGCGGTGGGACGCCCGGTTGGCGGCCTGTCGGAACCGCAGTCGACCGGAACGGGCTCGCGCGGATCCCGTAAGGAATCCAACTCGGCCAAACGCTTGGAGCCCCGGCCCTTTCGGGAAGCCGGCGCGCTCAAACCGGTGGTGGCGCGGCTGGCTGGCGTGAGGGTGAACCGCTCGCGCTCCGCCGGTGATTGAGGCGGGCTTGACGCGCGAGCAAGGGCCGCCTCGTCGCTTGCGACGCCAAGGCGGTTTGTTGTTGGAACTCGTTCCTGGCTAGAATCATTTACTTAGTTTGCCACTCCTGAACTGAAAGACCGTCGCGACATGCCGCATTCAAAGAAAATCCGTAGCCTGTTTTTGCCGTTCCTCGCGTTTGTTGTATTGCTGTCGGGCGGGGTTGCTGTTCGAGCCGAACCCATACCGCCACCGCCGCAGGTGCCGGTGCGCGGTTACGTGTTGATGGATTATCAGAGCGGCAACCTCCTGGCCAACATGAAGGGCGACGAGCGGATGGAGCCGGCCAGCATCACCAAGCTGATGACTGCTTATGTGATCTACAAGGCGCTGAAATCCGGCAAGATCCATCTGGACGATAAAGTCACTATCACCGAGCGGGCTTGGAAGGTGGTCGGTTCCAAGATGTTCGTCAAGGTAGGCACTCAGGTGCCGGTGGAAGACCTGTTGATGGGCATGGTGGTCCAGT
>DPWB01000132.1 GCA_003527885.1 Candidatus Competibacteraceae bacterium | reverse complement strand
TGTGTTTTTATTATGAATGATACGGCGACCACCGAGATCTACACTAGATCGCTCGTCGGCAGCGTCAGATGTGTATAAGAGACAGTTCCAGCCCAGCATCATCCACCGCAAGCGCACCCACGGCTTTCGCGCCCGGATGGCCACCAAGGGTGGCCGCCTCGTTCTGAAAGCGCGCCGCGCCAAGGGCCGCGCCCGTTTGGCGCCCTGAACGCCCCGGCCGGCGACGCCCGCTTTCCGCGTCGCGCCCGGCTGACCGGCCGAAACGCCTTTGCCGGCGTCTTCGCCCAGCCCAGCAAATCCAGCGACCGCCATTTCACCGTGCTGACCCGACCCAACGAGCTGGCTTACCCGCGCTTGGGCTTGGCCATGTCCCGCAGGGTCGCCAAGTCCGCCGTGGCGCGCAACCGGCTGAAACGGATCGCGCGCGAAAGCTTCCGCCGTCACCAGCGAGCGCTCGGCGGCCTGGATTGCGTGGTGGTGGGCCGACCCGGTGCGAGCGAGCAGGATAACGCGGCTTTGTTTGCGTCGCTGGAGCGGCATTGGCGGAGGCTCGCTCGGCCGTGCGCGCCTTCTTGATCGCGCTGATCCGCGTTTATCAGCTGTTATTGAGCCCTCTGTTGGGCAACCACTGTCGTTTTTATCCGAGTTGTTCGCAATACGCCCGTGAAGCCGTCGAGCGTCATGGCGTCCCGCGCGGTGTGGGGTTGGCGATCCGGCGCGTGCTGCGCTGCCACCCCTGGCATCCGGGCGGTGTCGATCCTGTTCCCGAACCTTCCCCGAAGGACCGTTGATGGAAAACCAACGTTTGATTCTGTTTGCGGCCTTGATGTTCGTCGTGTTTCTGCTCTGGCAGAACTGGCTGGAATTTCAAGCCAAAAAGCATCCGCCACCCGCGCCGACAGCCGCCTCGGCGCCGGCGGGTCCCACCGCTCCCGGCGGCGGGACGGTGCCGGTGCCCGGTCAGGATGTGCCGTCCGCCGCAGCGGGCGTGATACCGGGTTCGCAAGCGCTCGGCGGCGGCCAACGCGTGCATGTGACCACGGATCTGTTTGAAATCGAGATCGATACGGTCGGCGGCGATCTGCGTCAGGCCGGTTTGCGCACCTACCCGGATTCCGTGCAGCGGCCGGATCAGCCATTTCTGCTGCTGAAGGACACCGGGCCGGATTTGTTCATCGCTCAATCCGGCTTGGTGGCGTTGAACAACGGCCCCGCGCCCAATCACTACGCTACCTTCGTACCCGAGCGGACCGAATACCGCTTGGCGGACGGTCAGGATACGCTGGAGGTGCGGCTGAACTGGTCGGATCCATCCGGCGTGAAGGCGGTGAAGACCTACACCTTCCATCGGGGCAGCTTTCTGGTGGATGTGAGCCAGCGGATCGAGAACGGGAGTTCGGAGCCGTGGCAGGGCGGCCAGTACCGCCAGTTCCAACGCACGCCGCCCAAGGTCGTCAGCAGCTATTTCGGCAGCGGCGTCATCACTTATACCGGTGCAGTGGTGTCCACCCCGGAACAACGCTACGAAAAGATTTCCTTCGATCAGATCGCCAAGAAAGAGTTGAACCAGACGGTCAAGGACGGCTGGGTCGCCATGATCCAGCACTATTTTCTGGGGGCATGGGTGCCGAATTCGGGCGAGGCCGAGGAATTTTATACCAAAGCCGTCGGCAACAACCGGTATTTGGTGGGGATGCGCGGCGGGGTGCAGACCGTGCCGCCCGGCGCGACCGGCGATTTCCGCACCCGCTTGTTCGTGGGGCCGAAGCTGGCGGATGAGCTGTCCAAGATCGCGCCCAACCTGCAACTGACCGTGGACTACGGCATGTTGACCATCATCGCCGAACCGCTGTTTTGGTTGCTGAAAGCGATTCACTGGGTGGTCGGCAACTGGGGCTGGGCGATCATCTTCCTCACTGTTCTGATCAAGCTGGCGTTTTACAAGCTGTCCGAAACCAGCTATCGCTCCATGGCCAACATGCGCCGGCTGGCGCCGGAACTGGGCCGCCTCAAGGAGTTGTACGGCGACGACAAGCAGAAGATGAATCAGGCGATGATGGACATGTACAAGAAGGAGAAGGTCAACCCGCTGGGCGGGTGCCTGCCGATTCTGGTGCAGATCCCGGTGTTCATCGCGCTGTATTGGGTGTTGGTGGAAAGCGTGCAGTTGCGGCAGGCGCCGTTCATGCTGTGGATCAAGGACATGTCGATCCCTGACCCGTACTACGTGCTGCCGCTGATCATGGGCGTGACCATGTTCGTGCAGCAGAAGTTGAGCCCGGCCCCACCCGATCCGGTGCAGGCCAAGGTGATGATGGCGCTGCCGGTGGTGTTCACCTTCATGTTCCTGTGGTTCCCGGCCGGGCTGGTCCTTTACTGGGTGGTCAACAACATCCTGTCCATCGCCCAACAATGGGTCATCACCAAGCGGGTGGAGTCGGGGGCCGACGCCGCCGCGCTCAAGGCCAAGGAAAAATCGGGAGCGGGTTCTGTCATGGGCGAGCAGGCCAAGAAGCTGTTGACGTTGGCCAAGCAGGTGTTGCCCGATCAGAAGAATTCCGGCAAGCGCAAGAAGTAGCTTTATTCCGCCCCCCCGATCTCCTCCCCGCCGGCGGGGAGGGTACCCCCATTCATGACCGATACCATCGCCGCTGTCGCCACCCCGCCCGGACGGGGTGGCATCGGCGTGGTTCGCATCTCCGGTTCGCTCAGCACCTCTATCGCCGAAGCGATATGCGGCCTGCTGCCACAACCCCGTCAGGCCGTCCTGCGCCGCTTTCGTTCCGGGGCGGGCGAGGTGTTGGATCACGGCATCGTCCTGTATTTTCCCGCGCCGCAGTCCTTCACCGGTGAGGATGTGGTGGAGTTTCAGGGCCACGGCGGACCCGTGGTGCTGGATGTGTTGTTGGGGCGAGTAGTCGAGCTGGGCGCGCGGCTGGCCCGGCCCGGCGAGTTTTCCGAACGCGCGTTCCTTAATGACAAGCTCGATTTGGCGCAAGCGGAAGCGATTGCCGATCTGATCGCCAGCGATACCGCCGCCGCCGCCCGCGCCGCGCTCCGTTCGTTGCAAGGCGAATTTTCTCGACAGGTCGATAGCTTGGTCGATGGCTTGGTCACGTTGCGGGTGTACGTTGAAGCGGCTATCGACTTTCCCGAAGAAGAAATCGATTTTCTGGCCGACGGCGTCATCGCGGCGCGCTTGGCCGAGTTGCAAGAACGCTTGAGGGTATTGCAAGCCGCCGCCGGGCAGGGGCGTTTGTTGCGCGATGGCATGACGGTGGTGATCGCCGGGCGGCCGAACGCCGGTAAATCCAGCGTGCTCAACCGCTTGGCCGGCCGAGAGGCCGCCATCGTCACCGCCGTTCCCGGCACCACTCGCGACGTGCTGCGCGAACACATCAGCATCGACGGAATGCCGCTGCACGTGATCGACACCGCCGGTTTGCGCGACAGCGACGATCCGGTGGAGCGGGAAGGCATCCGCCGCGCCTGGGCGGAAATCGACGCCGCCGACCGGATTTTGATGGTGGTGGATGACCGGTTGGGATTGACGGCGGAAGAAGCGGGCTTGCGGGAGCGGTTGCCGGTCGCGACACCGGTGACGGTGCTTTACAACAAGATCGACCTCAGCGGCCGGCCTCCGTCGGTTCGGGAGGGGGCATGGGGAACCGAGGTTCTGCTATCGGCCAAGACCGGGGCGGGCTTGGAGTTGCTGCGCGAGCATCTGAAATCTTGCATGGGTTATCGCGGCGGTGGAGAAGGGGCCTTCATGGCCCGCCGCCGCCATCTGGAGGCCCTGGAACGGGCGACGGCGGCGCTGGAACGGGCGGTGGAGCAGTTGGAGGTTTTTCGGGCGGGCGAGCTGGTGGCCGAGGAATTGCGCGAGGCCCAGCACGCGCTGGCCGAGATCACCGGTGAGTTCGGCAGCGAGGATTTACTGTCGCGGATTTTTTCGAGTTTTTGTATCGGCAAGTAACGGGTCACTTGCCAAAGTGCTTGTCGTAGTCGTGTGTTGGCCCACGGCGCCCGGCTAGACCGACCATCGGCTAATCGGAGGGCGCCATGCAGACCGTGGTCAATGCCCATGAAGCCAAAACCCATCTGTCCCGTCTGCTGGAAGCGGTCGAACGGGGAGAAGAATTCGTCATCGCCCGCGCCGGGCAACCGGTGGCCATGCTGTCCGCCTATCACCCGCCACGCCGCAAGATTGCCCCGCCGGGCAGCATGGAAGGGCAAAGCTGGTGGATGGCCGATGATTTCGATGAAGCCATCGACGATTTGGTTTCGCCGAGCTGCCCGTGTTCGCCGACCACAAAAACCCCTTCGATCGTTTGTTGGTGGCGCAATCCTTGAGCGAGCCGCTGGTCTTGTTGGCTAGAGACCACAAGCTGGCCCGCTACGGCGGTACCGTGCGTCCGGTATAATCTCAAGATGCGCGCCCGAATACTGGATCGTCTGAAGCAAATTGAAACCGAACACAGCGTCAAGATTCTTTACGCTTGCGAATCGGGCAGTCGCGCTTGGGGATTTGCCTCCCAGGATAGCGATTACGATGTGCGCTTCGTCTATGTGCGCCCGCGCGACTGGTATCTGGCGGTGGATTTGGAAAGGCGGCGCGATGTGATCGAATTACCGATCGACGATGCTCTGGATATCAACGGTTGGGATTTGCGCAAAGCTCTCAAATTGTTCCACAAGTCCAATCCGCCGTTGCTGGAGTGGCTGAATTCGCCGACGGTGTACCGGCAGACGCCGGGCTTTTGCGAAGCGTTGAACGATCTTCTACCGCAATACTACTCGCCATCGGCTTGCGCCTATCACTATCTGCACATGGCGCGCGGCAATTTCCGGGAATACCTGCAAGGCGATAGCGTGCGGTTGAAGAAATACCTCTACGTGCTACGGCCCCTGCTGGCGGTGTTGTGGATCGAACAACAACGCGGCCAAGCGCCGACTTTATTTCAGGCGTTGGTGGATGCCGTCGCGACCGAGACAGGGCTACGCGCGGCCATTGATGGGCTGCTGGCGACCAAGCGGGGCGGCTTGGAAACGGCGTGGGGTCCGTCTATCCCCGCCTTAGGCGATTTCATCGAGCGGGAGCTGAACCGATTGCGGTATGCCAACTTCAAAAGCGATGGGACAAGCGCGTCATGGCAGCCGCTGAATGAGCTGTTTCGGGCCTATACCGTGGCGGATTGAATGTCGCCCCATCGAGGCGGCTTTCTGGCCCTATCGGGTACCGCCAGCAGCGCTGAGCGCTGAAGCCACTATTCTATAGAGCCCTTATTTTCCTTCTTGGTCTTCTTCTCGGCTTTCTTTTCCTTCATGGTTTTGGTCGGTTTTTTCTTGGTTTCTTTCTTGATGTCGGCGCTTTTGCTCATGATCATCGCTCCTGGCCGGTTTCGGGTGGTCTCTCGGTAGTTCCTGAAAGAGTTTAGGTCCGTTGTGAGCCGTTGACTGGCGTGTACGGCGATGGGCCTCAAGCCCCATTCTACGACCAGCCCGCATTCTGGGATAGAGGGACGGACACACTCGGCGAGAATGTAAAGTCCGGTTCTTGGTCCGTGCGGCACCGGCAAAACCGGAGGGGTCATTTGGCTGGCGTTCAGCTAGCATCGGTTATCGTAAGGCCTCTTTTTGACAGGAGGCTTTATGAACACCGTGTTGACCGCTACCGCTGGCGCGTCCCTCAACTTCGCTCTCAACAGGATGGCGCGAGCCGACGATCCAGGCGAAGCCGAGGAGCCGCAATCCGCGTGGCGGCGGGAATCCCGCTTGCGGGAAGCGCAGCACAAACGCGCGTACGAAACGCAGCGGCAGACCCGGCACCAGCGCGAAGAACGCTTGCGGGAGTCGGGTCGGAATCGGTTTTACCAGGATTGACCGGGTTTGATATACCCATTCCGTGGGGCCGGCTTATCGTTCGGGGGTTTCAACGGGGGTTTGGCGGAAAACAAAAAAGCCCCGCATTGCTGCAAGGCTTTGGTTTGATTGGCTCCCCGGCGCGGACTCGAACCACGGACCCAGTGATTAACAGTCACTTGCTCTACCGACTGAGCTACCGGGGAAAGGGAGAAGGGGAATTCTATGTATCCCCGGCTGTACTGTCAATCGTGAATCAGCGAGCGACCACCCGGCCGATCCGCTCCAGCGCCTTGGTCAGATTGTCCATGCTGGTGGCGAAGGAAATCCGCCCGCAGCCTTCCGCGCCGAAGGCCGAACCCGGCACCAGCGCCACGCCGACCTCATTGAGCAACAATTCCGCGAAGGCGATGTCGTTCGCCAGCCCCAGCCGCTCGATCACTTGCTGGAAGCTGGGGAAGATGTAGAAGGTGCCATCGGCGGGCGCGACCTTGACGCCCGACATGGCTTTCAGCGCGTCGTGGACATAATCGTGCCGCTTTTTGAACGCCTCGGTCATCATGCCGATAAAGGACTGATCGCCGTTCAACGCCGCTTCCGCCGCTACCTGCGAAATCGAGGTCGGGTTGGAGGTGCTCTGCGACTGGATGTTGCTCATGGCGTTGATCAAATCCTTGGGGCCGCCGCAGTAGCCGATGCGCCAGCCGGTCATCGAATA
>DPWB01000187.1:571-9975 GCA_003527885.1 Candidatus Competibacteraceae bacterium | reverse complement strand
TCCAGACAGTCGGCGGCGTTCAGCAGAGTGCTGGCCAAGGACCGATTGGGGAGCGCGCCATGTTTGGAGAACGCTTGCAGAATGTCTTCGATGTGATGGGTGAGAGTGGCGATGCCGCGCACGCCGACGGTGTTGCCGGCGCCTTTCAAGGTGTGGGCGATGCGCTGGGCGACTTCCACGTCCTTGAGATTCCCGTCGCCGGCCGCCAACCGTTGGATGGCCGCGGAGAACTCGGCGGCCTGGTGGGGGAGCTCCTGGAGCAGGCTGTCCAATAGTTGCTGGTTGCCATCGGCCGGCAGTTCCAGGGAGACATCTTCCGGTTGGGCCTGCTGCGGGCGAACTTCCGCCTCGACTTCCTCGGCGATCAGCTTCGGCGCGACCAACAGATCGACGAGCGACGCGGCTTCCTCCGTTTGCAAAGGCTGCGGCCAGTGGCTGTCGGCGAGATGCCGCACCAGTTTTTCGCACGCCGCGCGGTCGTTCAACGCGCGCAAGTAATCGAGCGCCAAGTTGGGCCAGGTTTCGATCAACTGCCTTTGCCGGAGGCTGAGGGGATTGCCCTGAGCGGACAACGCGCTGAGATTGGCCTGCAAGTGGCTGCAAACACGCTGTAAGGCGGCCAAGCCGATGGATTCCGAAGCGTTTGCGAGCAGCTCGAAGCGTTCGGCATACTCCGACAAGGCCTCCCCCCGGCTTTCGGGTGTGCCGTCGGCGTCCGCCGCGACAGTCAGGCTATCCTCCGCGATTTCGGGAATCTGAGCGATCTCCGCACAGATAATTTCCAACATTTCCTGCTGGGCGGCGTTAGGAGCGGCTTTTGACGCAGCCAGCGCAAGTGTCGCTTCGTCGTCTTGTTCCGCTACCGTATCTTCTTCGAGGGGTTCTTCAAGGTCTTCTTCGAAGGTTTCCTCGGACGCTACCGCCATGTCCTGTTCGGGGGTTGTTTCGAGCGTTTCTTCGAAAGCCTCTTCAGGTTCCTCTTCTTCAAGCGCGTCGGCAAATTCCGGTTCGAGCGTTTCTTCGAGGGCCTCTTCAGGTACCTCTGCAAAAATCGCCTCGGATTGCTCTGCAAAAGTCGCCTCGGATTGCTCTGCAAAAGCCTCTTCGAGAGCTGCGTCAGTTTCCGTGACTAAAGCTTCTTCGGGTTGCGGTTCGAGAGCGTCCACGACTTGCTCTTGAGATTCGGCGTCGGCTGAAGTCCCGCCCGTCGTTTCGGCTTCGAGCGCAGTCTCTGCGGCACGCTCCGCCCCGATTTCGTGGCCCGGCTTTGCCAGAAACTCATCGGGCACCGCTTGCCAGGCCAATTCGGTCGTTTGGGCCGATATCGGGAGAGCGTCGCTGGCTGGTTCTCGAGGCGAACCCGGTTCTTTTTGCGCGTCGAGGGTCGTTTCAACGAGGCTCGCCGAGCGAGTATCGGATGATGTCGCCGGCATTTCCGTTGTCGAGTACTCGATTCCGCTGGCGCCGGCATCGATTTGTGCGTCCGTCTTTATAGGGGTTAAAGAGTCCGGAGCGGGTTGCGATAGCGCCTCAATAGAGGCGTCCTCTTCCACCGGGGTTAGCGCGGCCGGCAACGCCATCCGATCTGGAAGCCGCGAGATTGCCGGAAGCTCCGTTTCGTGGAGAGAGACGGCTTCCGGCGCGAGCGGGGTCATCGGCTCAAGGGCCGGCGCGGGTTGGCCCGGCGCCTGGACGATGGCGGTTGAAGGTGTCGCCGGCGTCTCGGCCGGCTCATCCACAACGATGGCGGGTGGCTCGGCCGGTTCGATGGCGGGTGGCTCGACGGTCCGCGCCGCAGCCGGAATTTCGATGGCGGGTGGCTCGGCCGGTTCGATGGCGGGCGGCTCGGCCTCGATGACCGGCACGTCTCGCATCAGCAAACCTTGTAGCACTTTGGCTTCATTGGCGGGCAGGTAGGTTTTCCAGAGCGGGCTTTGCAAGTGATCGAGCAATGCTTCGCCGGCTTGCGGGTCACTGGGAGACATCAAATAACCCATGACCAGCGTCGGCCACTCTTCCAGCCGTTCGCGTTCGACGTCGTTCAAGCCGCGATCTGAAAGAGTCGAATTTTTTAGACCGTCCTGGAATAGTAGGCAAATGTCCTTTAAGCCTCGAAACCCGAGAGTGCCGGCGGTGGAGCTGATGCGCCCGACTTGGTCGGCATAACGGCGGATGCCTTGACCCCCAGCAATTTCCAGCTCCTCAAGGACGCCGAGCAACCCGGCGACTTCCGCCTCCAATCCGGCGAGTTGATCTTCCGATATGGACATGATTGCCTAAAACCTCCCTCGCAAGTAGCGATAATCCCTGCTCCACGGTCAAGGTGCTGTCGCTTACGCCGGCAATCGAAACACGCGCACGGAGTTCAGCAAGTTTTTGGCGTATTCCACCAGATTGGTGGTCTGGATGGTCTGCTCTTGCAGTTGTTGGCTGGTTTTTCGGGTGCCTTCCTGAATCTGGTGCGCGCGGTCCACCAACTGGGTACTGATGCGGGCTTGTTCTTGCGAGCGGGCCGCGATTTCCTGCACGGCATCCACCAGCTCGGAGGTGGTTTCCTGGGTGCGTTTCATCTGATCGCCTGCTTGTTCGGCCAACCGGCTACCGTCCACGACTTGGCTGATAGCGGTGTTCATGGCATTCACCGTATCCGCCGTTTCGGTTTGGATGTTGCTGACCAAGGTTGAGATTTGGGAGGTGGCTTCGCGCGCGTTTTCGGCCAGGCGCTGCACCTCGTCGGCCACCACCGCGAAACCTCGGCCGGCTTCGCCGGCCGAGGCCGCGTGCATGCTGGCGTTCAAGGCGAGGATGTGGGTGCGTTCGGCGATGGTGTTGATCAGGTTCACCACGCCGCTGATTTCTTGGGACCGTTCGCCCAGTCGCTTGATGCGCTTTTCCGTCTCGCGGATGGTGTCGCGGGTGCTGTTGATGCCGTTGACCGTTCCGGTCACCGTTTGCAGCGCCGCTTGGGTGGTTTTGATGGCGGTTTCGGCGGCGGCGTTACAGGTTTGCGCCAGCTGGGCGATCTGCTGCATCGCTTCGGCCGCAGAAGACAGTTCAAAGGTGGCCAGTTCCACCGTTTTGCGTTCGTCTTCAGCCACGGCGATCACCGTGTCGGACTGTAATTTCACTTTGTCGGAGGCGGTCGCCACCTCTTCCGAAATTCGGTTCACGCCCTGTAACACCTTGGCGGTTTCGTCGGTCAGCAAGTTGAGCGCGTCGGCGACCGGACCGGTCATGTCTTCGGTGACCGGAACCCTGACCGTCAAGTCTCTCTGGCTCAACTGGGAAACCGCTTGCAACAGGTTGATGATCGAGTCGTTCAGCTGTTCGTTCTCTTGCTCGACCGAGACCAGCGCGTTGACGCGCTCGTCCAGCATTTGGTCGAAAGTTTGACCCAAGTCCGCCAGCTCGTTGTCGCCCGCCAACCCGGTGCGCGCCGAGTAGTTGCCTTCGCCGACCTCGCGCATCGTCGCCGTCAGTTGGTTGATGGGGTTCATGATGGCGTGGTACGTCGCGGTGCTCAGGAAGAACGCGATGATCATGCCGAGCACCGTGACCAAGCCGATCAAGATGAGAAAATTTCGGGTGGAGCTCTGTGCATTCGCCAAGCTCTTATTGGCTTCCGCCGCGAGCGCGTTTGTGTGTTCGGCCTGATTTTTCAGAAAAGGATTTAGGGTGGCGTCGAGGTCGTTCGCGACGAACAGGCTCAGGCGACCGTGGTCTCGCGCGGTGAATAATTTTTCTAATTCACCGAAGATTTCATTGACGCTGTTCACACCGCCTGAGTCAGCGGTTTCCATGTGCTCTCTTTCGGCGGGATCCACCACGGCCGCTAATTTTTGCCACTGGTTCTGGAAATCGGCCTTGACGCGGGGGAGGGTGGCCGCCGCTTCTTCCCAAGTGATGGTACCCCGATTGGCGCCGTTCACCAATCCCAGTAGATCCTCGTTGATGATTTTGTTCAGGCGGAATTCTTCGTTCTGGCTATTGACGGTCTGGTTGATTTGATCGACCGCGTTACTGGCGCGATTCATGCCAAAGCCGGCGATAAGGCCGGTCACCACCAGAATCACTAGTTGCAGGATAATGGTAAACGTCAAACGCGAATTGATCTTCTGACCACCCATGGCTGTTGTTACCTCATTGCTGTTGTTGGATCACGCCACGTCCACAAGGCCGGTGCTCGTGCCTTCGACCTGGGGCCGGTGGCCATAGTGTTTGTATCGATTGCCGTATCTTGTTGCCGCGTTGGCGCCTCGATCAGGGACAAGCTGCCGCTTTTCAGCGCCTTTTTCCAGGTTGGGGTTCATAAAATGTAATGGCGGCTGCGCCGGGTCATCAAGTGGTTGTCAACAAACCACCCAACGTTTGGAAAAAGCCTTGATGGTCGAATTCTAGCCAGATCATGGCGTCCTGGGCGTACGCTTTGGCAACGTAAGGTTCCAATGCTGCGGGCAGCGGCGGCAGGCGAGTCAGGACATGTTGGGTCATTGCGGTATGGGGTAATCCGTCAATGAGGATGCCCACGGCTTTTTCCGCTTGATCCAGGATCAACAGACGACGCTTTTCCGAAGCACCTTGATCTTCCAACCGTAAAAAGTCCTTTATGTCGAAAATCGGGGTCAGATTGCCGCGCAGGTTGATCAATCCCAAAAGCCACGCCGGTGTATTGGGCAAGGGATAGACTTGCGTATGCTCCAGAACCTGGCTGGTCGTATCCTGACCGATCAGCAATCCAAGCCCGCCGATCCGAAAGCCATATCGCGCTCGCCGGCGTTCGATCGGTGCGACGTTGGAGACCACACCGCGCGGCGGTGGTTTGAAGCGATTCAGAGCGGTGCTAGGTTTCAGCCAGCGCCGGGGGGTTGCTACAGCCTTGTCGCTCATAATTTTCCAGATTCAACAAAATGTTAAATGAAAGCCTTCAGTTGGTCGACGATGGCGTCGGCGTTGTAGGGCTTGGTGACGAAGGCTTTCGCTCCTTGCATTTGCGCCCAAAGCCGGTCTGCCTTCTGGTTCTTGCTGGTCACGAAAATGACTGGAATGCCCTTGGTGGTGGCCTCGGCATGCAGGGACCGGCAGGCGGCGTAGCCGTCCATGCCCGGCATCACGATATCCATGAAGATCAGATCCGGCTTGTCGGTCTTGGCTTTCGCGATGGCTTCCTCACCGTTGGTCGCCGTGACCACCACACAGCCAGCATCAGTTACAATGTCCTTTATATTTGCCAGGTCAGTCGGAGAATCATCGACTACCAGTACCTTACGAACAGGCATGAATGTCTCCTTTTTAGAAGGTTACACTTCGATTTTCTTAAATTTTAGCCAATAATCGCCATTTCCCCAAGAATTAATGTTCTAACACGCTCAAAAACCCTATAGTATAAAGAGATACGTTCTTGCCGGGGTTGTCGGACCCGCCAGATCTCTTCAACAGAAAGTGTTCTAGCACCGAAATTTTGAAAGGGCGTGCGGTTTGAAGCGTGTGCCATAAAAGGGATGATGACCGGCGGCTTTTTGCGGCTTACTTACAATAAAGAAAAACGACTGCTCACCCTCCCGGCGAGACGGCTGACGCGGACCAAGCCGAGCGACATATCCAAAATCGATTCGCTCGCAGCCAAAACACGATTTTTTGCTCCCCCCAGGAAGTATGCGCCTCGGCAGGAAAGTATGCACGCTCGGTGCATCAAGAATTTGGAGCGCGACGGCGCCGGACTAGGGAGGCCGCGAACCCGTGTGTGGATGCGTTGACACGACCGGCGCGCCGTCAGCGTTTGACGGAGTTTCAGTCGAAGGCAGGATACCCGCGCATTCGGCTGATGGGGTGGGGGATGCTTGGCGCTAGAAGATTCGGAATAATTTGGAACAGGAGAGCCGTGAACTCATGTCGACGAATGAACTGATAGAAAATGATTGGGATGCGGAGGAAAGGCGTGCGTACGAGCGCTACAGCGTTGAATTTTATCTCTGCGTTTATAATCGGGACACCGATACTTTAGTGGGTCATATCGTGGATATCAGTTTGGGCGGCATTCAGCTATTGAGCGAAACGCCTATTGCCAATGGGGAACAGTTTCGTTTTCGGATGGATGTCTCCTTGGAAAGCGGTCGCAAGGAGACTATCGATGTCGAAGCCCAAAGCGTGTGGCACGATGAAGACGTGAACCCTGGGTTGTTCAATACCGGGTTTGAGTTTTTAACTCTGTCTCCCGTCGCCCTGAAAACGATAAAAGCGATTATCAAGGAAATCGCGGGTAGTGTGTAAACGCCGCTCAGGGTTCGAGCAACTAAAATCCAGCGCTCGCTACAAGCGAGGCGCTCCGGCAGCGGCCTTTAGAATATAATGATTTGATCTATATATTTTTTTAAAGGCCGACACCAATCACGCCAAGGATTCCCGCGAGTACCTTACCCCGGTGCCGCCCAAACCGCAGTAGCCGCCAGGGTTTTTCGCCAAATACTGCTGGTGGTAGTCCTCGGCATAATAAAACGGCGGCGCATCATGAATTTCCGTGGTAACCGACCCGTGACCGGCGGCGGTCAGCGCCTGCTGGTAAGCGTCGCGGCTGGCCACTGCGGCGGCCTGCTGGACGCCGCCGCACGCATAGATGGCCGAACGGTACTGGGTGCCGACATCATTGCCTTGACGCATCCCTTGCGTGGGGTCATGTGATTCCCAAAAGACTTCGAGTAATTGCCCGTAAGTGACGATGGCGGGATCGAATACCACCAACACCACCTCGGCGTGGCCGGTCAGCCCGCTGCACACCTCTTCGTAGGTCGGATTGGGCGTGAATCCTCCCGCATAGCCAACGGCGGTGGCGTAGGCTCCCGGCTGGGTCCAAAACTTTCGTTCCGCGCCCCAAAAACAGCCCAAACCGAAGATGGCTTGCTCCATTCCGGCCGGGAAGGGCGGTTGCAAGGGATGGCCGTTGACGTAATGGCGCTCCGGTGCGCGCAGCGCGGTCGCTCTGCCCGGTAACGCCTGTTCTGGCTCAAGTCGCTGGTGTTTGGATTTCGACCACAACATGGTTGGGTGCTCCGGGTTGGGGCGAGACGATAGCTATGACCACCGGCCGAGAGGCGGGTTCGTTTTCGGCTTTGGCCGGCTTTGGCCGGCGGCGCTCAGTCCCAGCGAAACAGCCAGACGCCGAGCCCCATGGCGATGGCGCTCATCGCCGCCAAGGCCAACAGGTGACCGGAAATTTCCGCAAAACCCGCGCCGTCGAGCATCACCGCCCGCGCGGCGTCGATGATATGGGTTAGCGGCGCCAGTTGCGCGGCTTTTTGCAAAAAAGGGTGTACGCCTTCCAGGGAAAACCAGACGCCCGACAAAAACGTCATCGGCCAGCTCATCACGTTCAACAGACCGGCGGCGAATTCCTCGCTGGTGGTTCTGGCGGCCACCAGCAAGCCGAGGCTCATCAGGCTGGTGGCGCCGAGCGCGAACACGATGAACAGGTTGAGGTAAGAACCGTGCATCGGAAAGCGGATCACCCAATGGGTACCGGCAAAGACCAGGACCGTCGAGCCGAGTATCAACCACAGGCGCGAGGCGAGCTGAGCCGATAAAAACTCCAAGGGCGTCAACGGGGTGGCCCGAAGCCGCTTGAGCGTGCCATTTTTCCGATAGCGGACGATGACGTACCCGACACCGAACAGGCAACTGAACATCATGTTCATGGCCAAAACACCCGGCAGCACCCAATCGACATAGCGGATCAGGCGACCGTTCACGGTTTGTTTGCTGAAAACGGCCGGGTCGGTGCTCGCCGAACGCAGCACGCGGTCCAGCACATAGCCTTGAGGGGATTCTTCGTTGACCCAATAGCGCCCTCTGGCGGTATCGATCACCATGTCGAGCTGGTGCCGTTCGACCTTGGTCAAGGCCGAGGGTAGATCGACGACCGGCAGGAAGCGAATATAACGAGTCTGAAAAAATTCGCCGGTGGTCGAGGCGTCGGCCGTTCCCAGCACGCCGACTTTGTAAAGCGTCAACCCCGGCCCGGAGAAGGCGAAGGCGAAACCGGCGATCAGCGAAAGCGGAAACAGCAGGTTCCAGCTCAGTGAAGAGCGGTCTCGCACAAATTCGAGGTTACGGCAGGCAAACAACGCCCAAAAGCGCTTGAAACTCATGTCCGTAACTCCCGGCCGGTCAATTCCAGGAACAGGTCTTCCAGGGTGCGCGGGCGGATTTGCAGCCGCCTCAGGGAAATGTGATGGGCGAGCAACTCCTCGATGGCGGCGTTGACATCGCGAGTCAGGATTTCCACGCTGTCCCGGTTTCGAATCACGGTCAAAGCGGGAGAAAGCGGGGGGTTGGAGAAATCGGCTTGGGGCAGTTGCAGCACCACATCGTCGAAGTGGGCGGCCAACAGTTCCCTGGGCGTACCTTGGGCGATGATGCGGCCGTGGTCCATGATGGCGACTTCATCGCACAGATGGTAAGCCTCTTCCATGTAATGCGTGGTCAGCAACAGGGTCTTGCCGCGCGCCTTGATCCGCTGGACCAGCTCCCAAAAATTGCGGCGCGCCTGCGGGTCGAGGCCGGTGGTGGGTTCGTCCAGAAAGATCAACTCGGGATCGTTGACCAGGGCGATGGCCAGCAGCAAACGCTGGCGTTGGCCGCCGGACAGCTTGCGGCTATCGCGATCGATGAAGCCGCCCAGCGCGCAATCCTCGATCAATTGCTCCACCGGCAAGGTGTGCCGGTAAAGGCTGCCGAACATCCGCAAGTTTTCGCGGACGGTGATGAAGTCTTGCAGCGCCGTGGATTGGAACATGATGCCGATATCCTGGCGGAAGCGCGCGCCGAGCCGTTCCCCCCGGTAGCGGATAACGCCGCGGGTAGGCTCCTGGATGCCTTCCAGCAGTTCGACCGTGGTGGTTTTGCCGGCGCCGTTCGGTCCGAGTAAGCCGAAGCAACAGCCGGTCGGAATGGCTAAATCGAGACCATCCACGGCTTTTACGCCGCGAAAATGCTTGACCAGTCGGCAGGCTTCCAATAGGGCGGTCATGGGGGGCGGGCAGCGGCTTAGAGCGGACGGGAGTAAGGGAAATGGGCGTTCAAAAAGAAAGGCGGGAGACGCCGCGCGCTTCCCGCCTTTCCCGGTTGCGATGCGGTTTTAGGCGGTCATATCCTTGGAGTCGACCTCACTGTCGTCGCTTTTGTCTTCGGATACCGGTTTCAGGTCCGATTCGCTGCTCTCGAACACGTGGCCGTCACTGGTGCCGGGCCGGCTGGGAACCCAGTTATGCCGCCGCTGCAAGTGATAGGCCAGTCCGGTACCGGCCGGAATCAGCCGGCCGACGATGACGTTTTCCTTCAAGCCGCGCAAATCGTCGCGCAAGCCGCGCACCGCCGCTTCGGTCAGCACCCGGGTGGTTTCCTGGAACGACGCC